>CAYSVE010000251.1:0-8025 GCA_964434365.1 uncultured Anaerolineaceae bacterium
CACTAATGATGTCGGGGAACACCCACGCGACTCATCGCCTTCTTTGTATTAACACTGCTGCTGGCCTGGGGGGCGGGGGTACAGGCCCAAACCGCCACCTGGACCGGCCAATACTACGACAACCCAAACCTATCCGGCTCGCCGGTGCTTACCCGCACCAGCAGCGCGCTCAGCTACGAGTGGGGCGACGAAGCCCCCGCCGACGACGTTCCTGCGGATAACTTCTCGGTACGCTTCAGTAGTAGGCCAGTGTTTGCGGCGGGTACGTATCGCTTTTACCTGCGTGCCGACGACGAAGCCCGCCTGAGCATCGATTTCCAATCGCGCATCGATACCTTCGGGACGCCCCAGCCGGGGCAAATCCTCACGGCGGATGTCACACTGTCGCAGGGTAGCCACCAGCTACAGGTGGACTACCGCGAGCGCACCGGCAACGCCTCAGTCGCCCTCTCCTGGGAGCCACTCAGCGATGGCGCATCCGGCCCGAACTTCCCGGTGCCGGTGAACCCGGTTTTCATCGATGTACCGGTGGGCCAATGGACCGCGCAATACTACGCCAACCCGAGCCTCGGCGGCCTGCCGACGGCCATCACTTCGCAGGATGAAATCAGCGCCGATTGGGGGAACGATTCACCATTCGTCAGCCTGCCCGATGATGAATTCTCCGCGCGTTGGACGGCCTTCCCGACATTGGAAGCCGGGCGCTACCGCGTTCGTGCGCGCAGCGACGACGGTGTGCGCGTTTTCGTAGACGGCCAACTGATGATCGATGAATGGGCAGAGTCGCAGGATAGGGCCTTCACCCGCGAAATGGACCTGCAAGCCGGCGATCACATCATCGTTGTGGAATACTACGAAAACACCGGGCGCGCCTTCATCGAATTTTCGCTGGGCCGCCAGGATGACACCGTTCCCACGCCCACGCCTGCCCCAACGGTTCTCCCCACGCCGATCGGTGGCAGTTCGGGCGGCATCATCGTCAGCGATGGGGTGCAGCAACCCCGCGAGACGGGCGCAATCGGCGTGGTGAACGTCTTCCGGCTCAACGTCCGCGATTTGCCCAACACCGGCGGGGCCATTGTCACCAAATTGGATGAGGGCACGCGCGTGAGTATCGTCGGCCAAAACGCCGACCAGACGTGGTGGCAGGTGAGTGCCAACGGAACAATCGGCTGGGCAGCGGCACAGTTCCTCGATACATCGAACACCGGCAGTGTACCGATCACCAATAACGATACCCGTCAATCCGTCGAGACGACCGCCTTTACGCTAACGGCTATCGCCTCGGTGAACATTCGCAGCGAAGCAACCACCCGTAGCGCGATCATCGGCACGCTACCGAACGGTGCCGGGGCGGCCATCGCCGGGCGCAACGCGACGAACACCTGGTGGCAGATCGTGCACGCGGGGCGCGTCGGCTGGGTCAACGATGGGTTTGTGAACGTGCCCAACGACATCGACCTGAACCAGGTACCAATTCGATAACAATTCGTTGCAATGTGCGCTTGCGACCCCGGCCACTGCCGGGGTTGTGTTATAAAAGAGTATAAAACGGAGTTGCAATGGGTAACGCTCCGTAATACTGTAGAATTGATTAACGCAAACATAAGACGGAGCTGCCCCGTGAGCCTTTCTGCCCGTTGGTACGACCCCCACCATAGCGTTGTGCTCATCACGTTGGACCGAGACTGGAAGCTGGATTCGCTGGGCTTCGTTGACGACCGCGCCATCGAAATGATCGAATCCGTTGCGACGCCCGTCGACATTGTGGTCGATGTTCGCGATGCGGTCCCGGCCCTGGTGGATGCACAGCGGTCGCTGCAATACCTGCGGAACTTCGCACCGCGCCTGCCCTACAACAAGCGCCACAGCATCTACATCACCAGCGACTACGACATACACGAACTGCTAAAAACGTACTACATGATGACCCGTCGCCTACACGTGGGTGGCTTCCGCATCGTCGATTCCATGCCCAAGGCCCTCGATGCCCTACGGGTGTTGCGCGCGATGGAAGACACTGTATGACGCAGTATCTGCAAGCGATTAAAGACGCGTACCCCAGGCTAAAAATCAAGACAGCCTTCCCGGCGGAGGGGGGCCAAAACAACGACATGGTCGTGGTGAATGACACCATCATGTTTCGCTTTCCCCGCTACCGGCTGACTTTACAACACCTCCCCGCCGAAGTCGCCGTTCTCGACGCCCTTGCCGATAAACTCCCGATTCCCATCCCGAAAATCACCTACCGAAACCTCGATGCTTCGCTCGGTGAAGCGTTCATCGGCTACGAACGGTTGATAGGCTACCAACTCGAACGCGACACCTTCGCACGGCTGAGCAACGCGCAGCGCAATACGATCGCCCAGCAACTGGCCGAGTTTTTGCAGGCCTTACACGCTGTGGAAATCGACGGTGGGGTACCGATCGTCGACCGCAAAGCGGATTGGGAGGTGGTGTTCAAACGGGTGAAAAATATTCTCTACCCCTACATGCGCGCCGATGCCCGCGCCTGGGCCGACATGCACTTCGGTGAATTTTTGGAAAACGACGCCAACTTCGACCGCGACCCGGCCCTCAAGCACGGCGACTTCGGCGCAGACAATATTTTGTTCGACGGCGAAAAAATTACCGGCATCGTCGATTTCGGTGGGGCCTTCCTCGGTGACCCGGCCTTCGACTACGCAAGCTTACTCAGTAGCTACGACGAGCCGTTCATCAAGATGGTGGGGGCGCACGCGCCGATGGTCGACGAGACGTGGGAGCGCATCACATTTTATCGTGGCGCATTCGCGCTGATGGAAGCGCTGTTCGGTGTGGAAAATGCCGACCGCGAGGCATTCGAGGCGGGCATCAAGCCGTATCAATAAAACACAAAACCCTTGATTGTGCGATGTTAGGGACCACGAGTAGGAATGACAAACAAGACGAGCGTTTTAAGGGCGAAACAGGCGCTGCTGCACGCATGAACGGGTTGCAAGCCCATAACTGCTCTTCTTGCATTCTGTAGCCTGCCCAGCCATACTTTGAGACTGAAGAGTCAGTGAAGCGGTCGGTAATGCCACGAGTTGATCGCAACTTTACCGTCCGTCCCAAATAACCCGACAACGCCATTAATCGAGGTTTGCAGCATGGCCCAACCGTACCAACCTACGCTTGCTCATCACTTTCTTTGCCTCAACCTGGCGGCTGAAGCACAGTCGCTATGGGAATCTGACGATCCCGACGCACCAGACCTAGAGAACCTGTTCGCCATCCCCCGGCAGTATTACGACGAACTGTACTTCGGCAGTGGTATGACACCCGACGAAGTTGTGGATACGGTCCACAATGAGGTACAAAACGCCTACACACTAGCAGGCGTGGCACGCTACGGTGCAGCTGCCCTCCAGGACCCTGCCGCCGAAACGAACGACAGCCAGGAGTTTGAATCGTTCCAGCAACTATGGCAGTCGATTACCCATCAGGCAACCGTCATCCATGAGCGTGTTACCGACGAAATTCGTTATGCAATCTCGGCGGTGCTAATGGGAACCCTGCTCAAAGCGACGGATGGAAGCCATAGCGTGTTGGTTACACGCGGCACCATCACCCCTCAGGAATGGCTAAACAACGCCGACTTCGCCCTCGTGCCGGTGGATAGTACCCGCCCAGCATTAGGCCGTGTGCATCGCGGGTTTCGCAACATCTACCGAGGGTTAGGTGGCGATTACAACAGGTGGCTCACGGAGCAAACCGGGCAAGTGTACATCGTGGGGCACAGCCTGGGTGGGGCGGTGTCTCAGTTAGCCGCGTTGGATTACCTGCACACGAACCCCGACGCGCGGTCGCGGGTGGCGGTTTACACATTTGGTGCGCCCCGCGTCGGTGATGATGCTTTCGCCGCCAGCTACAATGCGACGGTGGAAACAAGCTATCGTATCGTAAACACCAGCGACGTTGTGCCCTACATCCCCTTCGATGGCCTGGGTGAACTGATGGGAGAGGGATCCCTACCGTACACCCACACTAAAGGCGAACGCGCCTACCTGCATCAGACAGGCAACCCGCTGGCCAACCATGTTGGTTCTTACTACGACGCGACCGAGGCAACAGCGGTGGTCAATGCAACGGGCACGTCCCCGGTATGGCTAGAGGCTTAAGCCGCAACGTTCGTTAGTTTTGATGAAGTTCCTGTGGTTTACGGGCGGATTTATGAAATCCGCCCGTTTTTGGTTGTAGCGGTGGGTTAGTCCCCGGCGACGGCTTCGCGCTTCTGCTCGATGGTGGCGAGCAGGTCATCGAAGGGCTTATTGAACTTCTCCACGCCTTCTTCCTGTAGCTCTACACCAACTGCGTTCAGGTCGATGCCGAGCGACGCCAGTTTCTCCAACTGCGCATAGACGGTGTCCATGTCGTCTTCGACGGTGTTGGCCACCGTGCCGTGGTCGAGGAAGGCATCGAAGGTGTTCGGCGGCAGGGTGTTCACCGTGTCCGGGCCGATGAGCGTATCGACATAGAGCGTATCCGGCAGGTCGGGGTTCTTCGTACTCGTCGAGGCCCACAGCGGGCGTTGCACCTGCGCCCCCTTAGCGGCCAGGGCTTCCCAGCGCTCACCGCTGAAGAGTTCCTTGAAGCGCTGGTACACGGCCTTGCTGTTGGCGATGCCGATCTTGCTCAGCAGTTCGGTTTCGCCCATCTCGTTGAACTTCGCGTCCAGCTTCACATCGACACGGCTAACGAAAAACGACGCCACACTCGCCACTTTGCTCACATCGCCACCGTTCGCAGCGAATTTTTCAAGGCCAGCGATATACGCCTCGGCCACGGCGTCGTAGTGGTCCATGCTAAACATCAGCGTAATGTTGACGTTCGTGCCCTCGCCGATGAGTTGCTCCACGGCCTGTACGCCTTCGGGTGTGGCAGGCACCTTGAACATCACATTCTCGCGCTGTACAGCGTCCTTCAGGCGGTGAACTTCCGCCAGGGTGCCGTCGCGGTCGTTGGCGAGGTGCGGGTTGGCTTCCAGGCTCACGTAGCCGTCCAGCCCATTGGAGCTATCGTACACCTGCTTGAGTAAATCGGCAGCAGCTTGAATATCCTGAATCGCCATCGCCTCATAGGCTTCGACCACGGGGATACCTGTGAGGGTACGAAGTTGGTCGTCGTAGAGGTCACTTTTCGCGATAGCCGCACTGAAGATGGCCGGGTTGGAGGTCATGCCGCGCAGGCCGTTGTCGATCATCTGTTGTAGTTCGCCACTGTCCATCAGGTCACGGCGGATGTAGTCCAGCCAGATTGCCTGACCGATTTCGGCAAGTTCGTGAAGTTTCGTCATGGTGGGGCCTCGTAAACTTTCTCTCTATACATTGGATGTGGGTACCCTCATTGTAACTTACTTGGCGCGCGGCGTCGCAAACGGGTTAGCATATGGGCGCTAATCATGTACGCCACATCTACCGATTGGAGAGAGACAATGCCTTCGCTTTACCGTATCTTGGCCACTGCGCTTTTCGGCCTGCTGTTGACTTTACCCGCTGCCGCGCAGATCGACCTGCCGGACGAAATTATCGTTGCGCTGGACGCCCTCAGCGCAGAACTCGAACTTGAGGAGCCGCTCACGCTACAGGATTTACAGGCTTACGACTTCGAGCGTGTGAACTTCCCGGATGCCTCGCTCAATTGCCCGCAGGAGGATGAACTCTACGCCCAGGCCCTCACAGTCGGCTTCACGTTCCTGCTGACCATCGACGACATGACCTACGACTACCGCATCGCCGAGGGTGTCACCGAACCAGAACAGGCAGTTCTGTGCACGACGACCGAGATCGACACCGATGCTGAGGAAGCACCGCCCACCGTGGCGACAGAGACCTTCACCATGACGGGGCCGGTTATCGCGGTGGCCCCGCTGCCGGGTGAGGCCGGTCCGCGCCTGATTATCGTGGCGAACGGCCTACCCGCCAGCGCTACCCTGAACGTCGGCGTGGGGCCTGCCGGTGCCGATGCGGTCACCGTTGGCGTCGCGCAGGCCGATGTCGCCGGTAGCCTTGCGTCGGAAATCGCCGTGCCCCAGGCGATGCTGTTGTTCGAAAATGTGACGGTCGTGCTGAGCACAAGCGATGGGGCGTTCAGTATCACATCGGTGCCGGTTAACCTCGGCCCAGTGCGCGATGTGGGTTAACGCCACGCGCCGCAGCAAATACTATCCTGCTCGGAGCCGGTAACGGCGCGCGGAACACCCCCTGTGGCGGGTATGAGATACGTCTTGAACCCGCCACCCCGGTTGGACATAAACGCGATCCACGCGCCGTCTGGCGACCACTGCGGCAGAATATCGCTCGCGGTGTGGTCCGTCAGTTGGTGGAGGTTGTAGCCGTTCGCATCGGCGATGTACAGGTTGCCGAGGCCATCGCGCCACGTGTCGAAGACGATTTGCGTCCCATCCGGCGACCAATCGTAGCCACTGGCTGGTTCCTGGCAGGCGACTGCGCCATAGTGGCCAGTCGTTACATCGCTGGTATACAGGCACGCCACCTGGTTGTACAGCCCGGCGGTGTACATCACACGGGTGCCGTCCGGCGACCAAACTGGCACACCCACATAACCGTCCAGGTCTTCCGTGAGCACGGTCAGTTCCTCGGTGGCCACGGAATAGATGTGCAACTCGCGGTTGAACACCAGCGCGACCTTGTCCGCATCTGGCGACCATACCACATAGTCGAGCCAGCCAACGCCATCGATCAGACGTTGCGTCACACCGTTAGCGATGTCGAATGCGAACAATTCCCACGCCCCGGCGCGTTGGTCGTTGCGCGCGATAGCGAGCGTCTGCCCATTCGGCGACCATGACACGCCCGACGGCACACTGCGCAAATCGAGCGTGTGGAGCAGCTTGCCGGAGCGGTCCCGAATGTGTAGATACGACCGCTCCGAGGAATAGAAGGCGGTGTAGGCCATCAGCCCACCGTTCGATGACCAGTATGGCCCGGCGAAACGCCCAAAATCGGCACTGAACAGCGGCATATCGACGCGGGTGCGCGGGTCGATGAGCGTGGAGGTGTAGATACCGCGCTCCATCAGTGTCACGGTGAGACCGTTCGTCCCCGGCACGCCACGGCCAAATGCCAACGCCGCCCCCACCCCCAGCACACACATCCCCCATATAAGCAGCGCCAGCCGAATCATCGCCACCCCGCGCAGCAACGCGCGCCCGCCAAATGCGTCGCCGAACGCACACGGCCTCCCTCAGCGGCAACGTAGTACGGGCGATAGGTTTCATCCGCCCGGTTGGAGCTAAACACGATCCACCGGCCATCCGGCGACCAATGCGGGCGAATATCATCGCCTCGGTTGTTCGTCAGGGTGAACAGGTTGCTGCCGTCGGCATCCATCACATGGATGGTGGATGTGCTGCGCACATCGCGCTCGGTAAACACGATCTGCGCTCCATCCGGCGACCAATCGTAGCCACCGTTAAGCGTGGGGCTACAGCGGGGGAAAGCCGCTTCGCCGGTAGCAAGCGTAATCACTAGCAAACATGGCCCTCGGTCTCGCACTTCGGCACCATAAAGCAGGTGCGCTCCATCGGACGACCAGCGCAGCCAAGCTGGGTCGCGGTTTCGCTGAGCCGTAACCGGGCGCAAATCGGTGCCGTCCGGGTTCACGCGCATCACCCGGTTGCCGACGCTGAACGCGATCAGGTCCCCGGTTGGCGACCACGCTAGGTCGATTGCCCAGTCATCGGCCTCAGCAAGCACCGTCGAAGCGCCTGTTTCCAGGGTTAGCACCATGAGGATCGAGCGCAGGTCTTCTGTTTTCGCGATGTACGCGATTTGCGTGTTCGCATGCACTGGCATCGTTGTGCATTTGATGACTTCATACACAGGGAACTGGCTGGTACTACGGTCGGCGCCTGACGTCGCTTTGCTGCAATCATTGGTTTGGCCGATCACCGGCGCAGCAATTCAGGTTGGCTTCCTCCTTGTTCTAGTTCTTTCAAAGTACGAAAGAGCCCGTGGGCGACAGTGGCAAGGTCTGTCAAAG
>CAYSVE010000252.1:0-7978 GCA_964434365.1 uncultured Anaerolineaceae bacterium
GTCGAAATTGCCAAAGCCATCTCGATGAACGTGCGCGTCCTTATTATGGATGAGCCGACGGCCTCGCTCTCCGCCCACGAGGTCGATCAACTGTTTCGCATCATCTACAACCTGCGCGATAAAGGCGTGGCGATACTCTTCATCAGCCATCGCATGGACGAGGTGTTCTCGATCTCTGACCGCATCACCGTTTTCCGCGATGGGCAGTTTATTTCGTCGAACCTCGCCACCGACACCACACCGGAGCAGGCCATCCGTGACATGGTAGGCCGTAAAATGGGCGAAATCTTTACGAAAGAACCCAGCGAACGGGGCAAGCCGGTCCTCTCCGTGCGCGACCTATCGCTGCAAAACACCTACGAGGCCATGACCTTCGATGTGCACGCCGGTGAAGTCCTGGGTTTCGCCGGGCTGGTCGGTAGCGGGCGAACCAACGTCGCCCTCGCACTTTTCGGCATCGACCCCGCCGATAGTGGCAAGGTCCTCATCGACGGGCAGCCGGTGAACATCACGTCCCCGCGGCAGGCCATCGACCTGGGTATCGCCTACGTGCCAGAGGATCGTCGGCAGCATGGCCTCATTTTGGAACTTGCGATTACGCAGAACATCTCGCTACCCATGCTCGATAACTACGCCAACGGATGGGGTCTCGTTCAACAAAGGAATGAGGTCGAAACAGCGGAGGACTACCGCAATAAATTTTCCATCCGCACGCCATCCACGACCCTCCTTGCACGGAAGCTCTCTGGCGGGAACCAGCAAAAGGTGGTGCTGAGCAAGTGGCTGAACACCAAACCACGCCTACTCATCCTAGACGAACCCACACGCGGCATCGACGTCGGTGCCAAAGAAGAAGTACATCGGCTTATTAGCCAACTGGCACAGGAGGGGATCGCCATCCTCATGATCTCGTCGGACCTGCCCGAAGTGCTTGCGATGAGTGATCGCATCCTGGTGATGCGTGAGGGGCGGCAGATGGGTATTTTCGACCGCGAAGAGGCGAACCAGGAAATTATTATGACGGCAGCAATGGGGCGCTCGACCGAAACCGTCAGGGGCCTGTCATGAGAAATATTCGACTCCAGCAAGTGCGCGAACTGAGCTTACTCCTCATCTTCGTGGCCATCCTCCTGTTCTTCGGTACGCAAATCAACAACTACTTCTCGCCGCGCACCTTCAACCGAATCTCCGGCGTGGTGGCGATGATTACGGTGGTTGCGGTTGAACAAACCCTGGTCATCATCACGCGCAATGTTGACCTCTCGGTCGGGTCGATTGTCGGCTTCACGGCGTACTTCCTGGGGCGTCAACTCAGCATCTTCGATGACATGAACCCGGTTCTCGCGGTAACGCTTGCCATGAGTGTCGGCGCGGCTTTCGGGTTCCTTAACGGGTTACTCGTCGCGTATGGCCGCATCCCGTCCATCGTGGTGACGCTCGGTACACTGGCGCTCTATCGTGGCTTCCTGGTGGAGTATTCCGGCGCGCGCTCCATCGCCACCCGCGAACTCCCAGACTGGATCAAGGACTTACCGCAGCTTACCGTCTTCCAAATCGGCGAACTCGAAATGCGCATCCTGCCATTGATTGCACTGGACGTGGTGGTCATCTTCCAGTTTGTGCTTTTGTACACCGCATTCGGACGCCGCCTGTACGCGGTGGGGTCCAGCCCGGAGGCTGCCAAAATGGCGGGCATCTCCTCGACCCGCCTAGTGCTGATCGCCTTTATCATCAGCGGGGCGCTTTCTGGCCTCGGTGGGTTCTTCTATCTGTCACGCATCGGCACCATCACGGTAGTCGCCGCGCAGGGCCTCGAGCTACAGGTAATCGCTGCAGCGGTAGTGGGCGGGGTGAATATTTTTGGCGGGTCGGGGTCGGTGTTCGGCGCGCTGTTGGGGGCCATCCTCATCGGCACCATCGAACAGAGCCTCATTCGAATGCGCATCAACGAATTTTGGAAGGACGCGCTGCTGGGTGTGTTCATCCTTGGGGCCGTGACGACCGACGCCATTCTGCTGAATCGCCTGCGGGCATGGTGGGCGACCCGTCGGCATACGTCGTCTACCGAAAACCCGAAAAATAAGCCGAAACTTAAGGAGGCACAGTAGATGATGGCGCTGCTCGATCGCTTGCCGTGGTTACGCCGCTGGGAAAGCCTGCTATTTGTGCTGCTTCTGGTCGTCATTGGTGTGAACGCGCAAGTCTCGGAGTTCTATTTCGACGGCGATAACATCTCGAATATTTTCCGCCTTTCCATCGAGAAGGCGGTCGTGGTCATCGTGATGGCCTTCGTTATCATCAACGCCGAGATCGATCTGTCCGTCGCGTCGATCATGGGGCTGGCTGCCAGTGTACTGGCCTTCGCCTACGAGTTGGGGTTGCCCGTCAGTGTTGGTATTTTGCTATCGCTGGTCGTCGGTGTGTTGTGCGGCTTGCTGAACGGATACTTCATCGCGTACCTGGGCCTGCCGTCGCTGGTGGTGACGCTCGCCGGGCTGATAATGTATCGGGGTGCCGCGCGCATCCTGCTCGAAGATCGGTCGGTGGGGGATTACCCCGGTTGGTTTACCGGCATCGCACAAAATGAGGTGCTGGGGCCGTTCCCGATGACGATCTTCATCTTCATCGGGCTGTTCATCCTCGCGTATGTCATCCTGGAGTACACCACCTTCGGGCGCTATGTGTATGCCATCGGCAATAGCCGCGAAGGCTCAGAGTATTCTGGCATCGATGTAAAGCGGGTGAAGCTGATTATCTTCGTTGCGTCGGCCCTCATCGCGACGGTGGCGGGTATCTTCTATGCGGCGCGGCTGGGCAATGTGCGTGCCAATGCCGCCGAGGGCTTCGAGCTAGACATCATCACGATCGTGCTGTTGGGTGGCGTCAGCATTTTCGGTGGCAAAGGCACCATGGCCGGTGTCGGCCTCTCGCTCGTGCTGGTGCTAAACCTGCGTAATGGCATGTCTCTTACCAACGTCAATGGCAACACCCAAACCAGTGTCGTAGGCTTGCTGCTTATCCTATCTGTGTTGATCCCCAATATGGCGCAGTCCTTCCAGGCGTGGTGGGCCAGGCGCCGTATTGGTGATGAAAAATCGTACGCTTGAATCGTCACGAAGGAGGCATAATCGTAAAATTAGTGCACCAAACATATCGACCACCCCTTTTGTATCTATCTAAAGTATTGAGGAGAATACCAAACATGAAGAAATTCACATCGCTGCTCATTGTAGTTTTGATGATGTCCGTTGCGCTGACCGCATCGGCCCAGGACGGGCCGGTTGTTGCCGAGCCGGGTGCCGAACTCGACATGGTGCTGATGCCGAAGTTCCTCGGTATTCTGGTCTTCGACCAGGCCAACGACGGTGCCCAGGAAGCCCACGCCGAACTGGAAACCACTGGCGAGCTGATCTTCAACGCGCCGACGCCTGAGAACGCCATCCCAGGGCAAATCGAAATCATCGAGTCCAGCATCACCCAGGGTGTGGATGCCATCATGATTTCTGCTAACGACTTCGAGCAGCTTGTGCCGTCCACGACGAGCGCCATCGAAGAAGGCATCACTATCGTCACCTGGGACTCCCCGGTGGACCCCGCCGGCGAAGCGCTGTTCATCGCCCAGGTAGACTTCAGCGAGACCGGCCAGGTGATGGCCGATATGGCTCTGAACATCCTCGGTGAGGAAGGTGGCCAGTTTGCACTCCTCTCCGCGACCCCGGACGCCTCCAACCAAAACGCCTGGATCGCCGCGATGGAAGAAGTGCTCGCGAACGACGACACCTACGCCAGCCTGGAACTGGTCGCGACCGTTTATGGCAACGACGACCCGGACGACAGCTATAACGAAGCGCTTGGCCTCGTCGATAGTTACCCAGACCTCGACCTGATTATGGCACCGACCTCCGTGGGTATCGTCGCTGCTGCCAAGGCCATGCAGGATGAAGGCCTGTGTGGCGAAGTCGCCGTTAGCGGCCTGGGCCTGCCCATCGAAATGCAGGAGTTCAACGAGGGTGGCTGCGCACCAGAGTTCGCCCTGTGGAGCTTCGTCGACCTGGGCTACCTGACCTACTACGTCTCCTACCTGCTCGCCACCGACGCCATCACGGCTGAGGAAGGCGTTTCGTTCGAGGCTGGCCGTATGGGTGAGTACACTATCGAAGCCGACCCGACCCGCGAAGGTGGCCTGCGCGTGCTGATGGGGCCGTTCAGCGTGTACTCCGAAGAGAACTACGATGAGTGGGCCGTCGTAGACGAAGAATAAGCATCACAGTTTTGGGGCGGAAGGGGTGACCTTCCGCCTCATTGCATTCCGCTTCCGCAGGTCAAGTTGCGTAGTCTCGCAATACCTTAACGCATCGAAAGGGAAGATCAACCACATGGTGTTTTTCAAACCAGAGGAATACCGGCATGTTAACTATCGCTGGGATGACGCCCACGCCGCCACACTCGACGCGGTAGATCGGCTTGTGTACCGCTCGAACATACTGGGCGACGACCAGCGCATCACCAACACGGGCGGTGGCAACACCTCCTCGAAGATTATGATGCCCGACCCGCTTACCGATGAGCAGGTCGATGTTATGTACGTGAAGGGCAGCGGCGGCGACCTGCGCACGTCCAAGCGCGCGAACTTCGCGTCGTTGTATATGGATAAGCTGCTGGCCTTGCGCGATATGTACCAGGCAGACCCCGACGCGGGACTCAAAACGCCGGTCGAAGACCGCATGGTGTCGTTGTATCCACATGGGGTTTATAACCTGAACCCGCGTGCCGCTTCCATCGACACCCCTCTGCACGGCTTTATTCCCTTCCGCCATGTCGACCACACCCACCCGAACGCGGTGATCGCCATCGCGGCGTGCAGTAACGGTAAGGAACTCACCAAAGAAATCTACGGCGATGATGTTGTGTGGACCGATTGGCAGCGTCCCGGCTTCGATCTCGGGCTGGTGTTGCAGCAGGCCATCGCCGATAACCCCGGCATCAAGGGCATTGTGCTTGGCGGCCACGGCCTCATCAACTGGGCAGACGACGACAAAGCGTGCTACGAACTTTCGCTAACACTCATCGAAAAAGCGGCCCGTTACCTCGAAGAACATGACCCAGGCGATAAAACCTTCGGCGGTGCGAAGTACGTCACGCTCTCCGAGGCCGAGCGCGAGGCCGTCCTCGTCGAAATTTTGCCGAAACTGCGCGGCATGGTCTCGCAGCAGAACAAGTTCATCGGCACTGTTCAATACGACGATGCCATTCTGGAATTTGTCAACAGCAACGACGCCGTTCGGCTGGCCGAACTCGGCACCTCCTGCCCAGACCACTTCCTGCGGACCAAGATCAAGCCGCTGCTCGTGGACTGGAACCCGCAATCGGGTGATGTAGCTGGCCTGCTAGACATGCTGCAAACCGGCATCGAACAGTACCGCCAGGACTACGCCGACTACTACGAAGCCTGCAAACGCGACGATTCGCCCGCGATGCGTGACCCGAACCCCCGCGTGATACTGATCCCGGGTGTAGGGATGATCGCCTATGGCAAAAACAAGAGCGAAAGCCGTGTGACCGCCGAGTTCTACAACAATGCCGTCGCCGTGATGAAGGGTGCCGAAGCGGTCGGCGATTATGTTGCGTTACCGCGCCAGGAGGCGTTCGACATCGAGTACTGGGCGCTCGAAGAGGCCAAGCTCCAGCGGATGCCGAAGGAAAAAGAATTAGCGCGCAATGTTGTCGTGGTCATCGGTGCGGGCAGCGGTATCGGTGTGTCGACGGCGCTACGCGCTGCGCAGGACGGCGGGCATATCGTCTGTGCAGACCTCTCCGCCGAGGCGGCCCAGGCAACCGCCGACCAACTCACCGACATCTATGGGATGGGCATTGGTGTTGCTGGGTCGGGGATTTCGGGCTGCGGCCCGGCGATTGGCCTCGGTGTGGATATCACGAAGCGCGACAGCGTGCGTGCCATGTTCAACCAGATATTGCTCGCCTACGGCGGCATCGACAACGTGATCGTCACCGCGGGGGTGTTTGTTTCACCCGATAAAACGGGCCACATCCCCGACGACAAGTGGCGCTTTACCTTCGACGTTAATGTGCTGGGCGGGTACATCGTGGGCGATGAAGCGCGAAATATCTGGGAGGCGCAGGGTTTGCGCGGCTCGCTGGTGCTGACGAGTAGCGCAAACGCCGTTGTCTCGAAGAAGGGGTCGGTTGCCTACGACACAAGCAAAGCCGCCGCGAACCATCTCGTCCGCGAGCTTGCCGTCGAACTTTCGCCGCTCGTGCGCGTCAATGGGTTGGCTCCGGCAACGGTGGTCGAGGGTAGCAGCATGTTCCCGCGCGACCGCGTCATCGGCTCGCTGACTAAGTACAACATCGACTTCGACGAAAGCGAAGATACCGGGGTGCTCCGCACCAAGCTGGCGAACTTCTACGCCCAGCGTACCCTCACCAAGCAGCCGATCACGCCTGCCGATCAGGCCGAGGTCGCGTACCTGTTGAGCACCGACGCCTTCAGCAAGACCACCGGCCAGGTTTTCAGTGTCGATGGCGGGCTGCACGAGGCGTTCCTCCGCTAGCGAAGATGCCACAGGGTGGGGCGATTCGCCCTGCCCTGTTTGTTCTTCCCCGCTGCATAAGGGCAGTCGGGCGGAACATTTGCCTACGCGTTTATGCTTACTATGCGTTCGGTTTGCGCAGGTTTCGGCCAAAAAATGAGCCAATGACCCGATAGTGCACATGACTTATCGGATCACTGGCTCGTGCGTGTCTCTGGATATACTTAGCTCGCGGTGTCTACGTCGTTGTCAAGTTCGGCCAGGGTCGGTTCAGCCACATTTTCCCACGGGTACAGTGGTTCGTCACCGATGGGGTCGAAGTCGTCGCTCACGACGACAGTAGGCTGCTGGGCCAACTGCATTTCCCACGGGTACAGTGGTTCGTCACCGATGGGGTCGAAGTCTTGTGCCTGAGTTGGGAACACGAGACCGAATGCGAGCGCAATCGTGCCGATTGCACGGAACAGTTGATGGGTAGGCATAGCGTTTTCCTTGGCTAGGTTGTGTTCGATTCAGCGCAAGCTCGCGGGCTGCTTGTTTGTTGTGGGTAAGCCCGTGCTTGTCGCTGTTGTATTCCAAACTACACCTAACCCCGCCTCAACCTCATCTAGCGAAAGATGAGATCGAGGTTAGTTTGCTAAACTATCGATCTATCGCTGGTGAGCAATAAAAAACGCCGGGCCTTATGCCTGACGTTTGCGCTTTGCAGTTGTGGGCGGTCGCTAGCTTAGAACCGTGACCGGACCGTGGTCGTCGCAGTGGTCACCGTGCTTATGGTGCAGGCGGCCATCGACGAGGAAGTCGAAGTGATCGCCGTGGGGCACGAGTTCGTGACCGCAGTCGATATGATCGCACTTGCACGCCAGGGGCGCGCAATCGGCGGGGTTTGTATCGCTAATCTCGATCACGTGCTCGTCGTAGTGGTCATCGTGCGCGTGGTGCAGGTGACCGTCGTGCAGGTAGTCCACGTGGTTACCATGCTGGATGCGCGTGTGACCGCAGAACTCGTTGTGCGTGTGGGTATGGGGCTTGTGAATATCGTGTGCCATTTTTTCCTCAGGCTTTGTGTTGATGATTGATATGTTCCAGTCCACTGTCGAAAATGCTGTGGACGTGGTCGTCATCTAGTTCATAGATCACATGCTTCCCATCTTTATGGTACTTTACCAAACCCACCGACCGCAAAACACGTAGTTGATGCGAAATGGCCGACTGGGACATATTCAGCAGCGATGCGATGTCAGCAACGCACAACTCGCTTACCGCTAATGCCGAGACAATGCGAATTCGGGTGGGGTCGCCCATCGCCTTGTAAAGCTCAGACAAACGCGCAATGTGGCGCTCTGGCAGGATGCGTTCCTGAGCTTGCTGAATCTCTGTTTTGTGCGGTTCACCACAGGTCTCGGAAGTCATGATTACATATGAAC
>CAYSVE010000253.1:0-7976 GCA_964434365.1 uncultured Anaerolineaceae bacterium
GCTCATTTCGGCGGCGCAGGTGCGCACAACCGAGGTGGCGCTAAACGGCCAGCACTTCTCGTGCGGTGGCCGCGGCGGGGTGATTACCTTCCCCGGCTTTCGGCGGCAGGGGTATGGGGCGCAGGTGGTGGGGCAAGCCACAGACACCATGCGGGCGGCGGCTGTCGATGTTGGCCTGCTATGGACGTCGCAGCCACACATCCCCTTTTATACGAGGCAGGGCTGGGAAAATATGCCCGAAATGCAAACGCTCATCGGCACCGTGGAGGCCCCTGAAGTTTACGAAAACGACGCGACGATGATGATCTTTTTCAGTGAGCGGGCGCAGGGTGCTCGCCATGCTTTCCAGCGAGGCCGTTTGTATGTGGGGCCGCGCACATGGTGATGTCGGCAAGGTTGCCAGGAAACACGATGCAAGCGCAAACGCTCACCCTGAAAAACGGGCGCAAGCTGAAGGCGTTCGTCGGTGGCCCGTTGGACGCGCCGCCATTAGTGTTGCTGCACGGGGGTGGCATCGATAGCGCGCGGATGACATGGGGCCTGCTATTCGATGACCTGGCACAGAGCCATCGGGTGTATGCGCCCAACTGGCCGGGCTACGCAGGCAGCGACCTCCCCACCGAACCGTACACCACCGCGCTGCTGATTAGCGTACTCGCCGAACTCATCGAGGTGTGGGGCCTGGAGACGTTTGCGCTGGCGGGCGTGAGCTTGGGCGGGGCCGCCGCAACTGGCTATACACTCGCGATCCCGCTTCGGGTGACACGGCTGGCGCTGGTGTCGTCGTATGGCTTGCAGGAAACGGCGCCGTTTCAGCTACTCTCGTGGCTGAGCTTGCAGGCTCCTCGCCCGCTGACGGAGGTCGCGTGGGGGTTTGCACGGTTGCGCCCGCTTACGTGGTTCGGCCTGGGCGTCATCTATCATGACCCGTTTAAGGTGGACGATGCCGTGCTGGAAGAGGCCAAAACCAGTCACTCGCTGGATGTCTTCTACGAGTGGTTGCGCGGCGAAATAAGCCCCAACGGCACGCACACCTGCTACCAGCCGCGCCTGCACGAAATCACGGTGCCGACGCTGGTTATCCACGGCCAACAGGATAAATCGATACCGGTGAAGTGGGCACGCCTCGCCGCCGCGAACCTGCCCACAGGCACACTCCACGAGATACCGAAGTGCGGCCACTGGCCCACCCGCGAGCGCCCAGAGACGTTCAACCCGGTGTTTTTGGACTTTATGCGCTAAACCAACCGTCGCTAGTACCGGGTAACGCGTCGTTACCAGTGCAGATTTCTAGCTCAAGCGCGCGATAGCTACGGTATGCGTGGCGCTTGCGCGCGGGGCGGGAGGCTGGTCTAATGGGCACATTGCCCGACTTACCAGATGGAGCAACCCGTGAAGAAACTGCTGCTTGTTTTGCTGATCCTCAGCGTGGTGCCTGTGTTCGGCGCACACGCGCAAACCATCGACAACCTGACCCGCCTCGCCGAAATCTACCCGGCGGATACCATCGGCTTCGGTGCCTTCCGTACCGACACCGCCCAACTCGACGCATTCGATATGATTGGCCGCAGCGTAGCGGCGCATTTCGGCGAAGACCCAGAAGACTACAGCCTGCGCAACGAAATCGATGACGAGTTGCAAGACGAATACGGCGAAGGCGTGACCTACGACAGCTTCATCGACCCGTGGTTGGGTGACCGTGGCGCGGTGGGCTTCTTCCTCGATGAGCCGTTTCTTGTGGCACTGTCCGCAGGCGAAGCCGACATCGACGACACGCCGTTTGTTTGGAGCGTCGAAATCGACAGCCGTGAGGGCGCGCTGAGCTTCGTCGAGGGTGTGCTCGTAGCGGAAGAATACGACTATACAGTCGAGGAAATGGACGGCTACACACTCCTCACGATAGACGACCCCGAGTACGCGGTCGTGGTGCAGGATGCCGTGCGGATGGGCGGCTACATCGTGCAAACGACTCGCCTGGCAGAGGGAGACTTCGACGGTACGCTAAGCAGCGAGCCGACATTCGTCGAGACGATGCTGTTGCTACCCGCAGGGGAGTACAATCTCATCGCCTACACCAACCTGAGCGACGCTTTCGCCCTGCTCGGCCAGGCCGAAGACCCAGAACTGAACCAGCTTGCGGCCTTTGCCGATGCCGTGGGCGGCGTCGCGGGTGGCTCGGCCTACCTTGGGAACAACGCCTACACCGTGGACATCGTGCAACAGGGCTTCGACCTCTCGCTGCTGGGCGGTGGCCTTAGCCTTAGCCAACCGGACCTCGGCGCGATTGATGCAACATTTGCGAACAACATCGCCGGGAACGCGCCCGTCGTGCTGCAAATGACGAATTTGCGCGGGTTGTACGAGGCCATCCTCGCGAACATCGAGGCGGCAGCCGAACTCGAAGGCAGTGAGGACAACATCGAAGACGCGAAGCAGGGCATCCGTGACGCCGAAGCATTCGTGATGGAGACCACCGGCCTCAGCTTGCAGAACGACATCATCGGTTGGCTAACGGGCGACGCCGCGCTGTATCTCAACTTCAGCAAGGCCGCCGAGGCGTACAGTAACATCTTTGCATTGCTATCGGACTTGCCGATCGATTTCGCGCTGCTGCTGGAAGTAGAGGATGCCGACGCGTTCGCCAGTGCCAACCGCGTGGTGGACGCGATCGAAACGACGTTGATAGACCTCGCACCGACGTTCGAAGGCGAAGTGAACCTGAGCATGGGCCGCGAAGAAATCGGTGGTGCGAACGCGGTTGTGGTCACCATCATCGATGCCACGGGCACAGTTCCGTTCCCTATCGAGCTAATTTTTGGCGCGACGGATTCGGTATTCGCCGTTGGCACACGCAACAGCGCGACATCGGCCTTCAACGGCGATGGGAACCTGACGGCCAACCCGGCCTACGCCGCCGCGAGCGAGGTTTTCCTCCTCGCGCAGGAGCAAATCTGGTACGTCGGCTTCCCCGATTTGCTGGCGTTGGTGCAGCTTGCGAACGCCGCCCAGGACGAACAGACCAGCGTTCTGGTACGGCAAGCGCTCACGCTGTTCGATAGCGCAACCGTCACGAGTGATACCGATGGCAACGGCGACTCGTTCGTGCGCTTTACGCTCACGTTCGCCGATGGGGTGCTGACCAACTAGCGCGACGGCACGCGCTCGACCGAACTTTGGCGGAGGCGTAGGGGCGGGGCGAATACAATTCGCCGCGCCTGCTGCCAATACTGGCAGCAGATGCGCTTTCAGCGCATCCCTACGCCCCCCTACGACACACCATGTACGACGAAAAACAACGCCGACTGAGACAACGCGCCGAAAACCTGTTCGACCGCAACTGGTTCTTCGCAGTGATAGGCCGTATCTGGGCGATGCTCATCCAACAGAATGTGCTGCCACCTACCCTTGCCGACTACACCAACAACACGATGATCGACAGCGAAGACCCCGACACGCGTGCCGTTCGCCTCGAAGACATCGTCGGCACCACAGCCAAACTCAGCTTCGACCGGCACTTTCGTCCGCTGCAACGTCGCAGCAAAGCGCGTTGGGTCGGCATCGCAATGACGATGATGAGCGACCCGCTCCAACTCCCGCCCGTCGATCTCGTGCAGGTCGGTGAGGGGTACTACATCGTGGATGGGCACCATCGCGTCTCGGTCGCGCGAGCGCTGGGAAATCTGTTTATCGACGCGCGCGTTATCGAGTGGGCGGTGGACTGATGCGGGTCGTGCATATCATCAAGGTGGTGCTCGTCGCCGGGGCCGAACGTCATCTGCTGCTGTTGCTCCCCGCGCTACGAACCCTCGACGTACACAGTACGCTCCTCGTTCTCGCGGAGCCGGGCAAGCCAATGGACGACTACGCTGACATGGCTGCCGCTGCCGATATTCCATTCCAGCGAGAGACGATCCACGGCCATGCAGATTTCTCGCTACCGGGTCGTTTGCGCGCCGCTTTGCGCACTCTTGAGCCGGATGTAGTCCACACGCACCTGCTCCACGCCGATTTGTACGGTGTCCCACTTGCGAAGTCGCTCGGGTTGAAGGCCGTCACAAGTCGACACAACGACAACGCCTTTCGCCGAAAGGTACCCATGCGCGCGCTGCATTATGGGCTGTGGCGCCTCACCGATGCGGGCATCGCGATCAGCGATGCCCTGGCCCGTTTTTGCATCGATGTCGAAGGTGCGCCGCGCGACCGCATCCACACCGTGTACTACGGTATCGACGCCGCCCCACAAAACACGCGTGCCGAACTCCGGGCCGAGCTTGGCCTACCGCCCGACGCCGTCCTTGTGGGGATGGTGTGTCGGCTCATCGAGCAGAAGGGCGTGGCCTATGGCATTCGGGCGTTTCGTCGCATCGCCGCACGCTACCCCAACGCGCACCTCGTCATCGCCGGCGATGGACCGCTCCGCGCGGAACTGGAAGCGGAAGCAACCGATTTCCGCGCGCACTTTCTGGGCTGGCGCGAGGACGCATCGGCGGTCTTCGGGGCGCTCGACGTGATGCTGATGCCGAGCTTATGGGAGGGATTCGGGCTGGTTATGCTCGAAGCGATGGCGCAGGCTGTGCCGATTATCGGCAGCGCCGTGAGCGCCATACCGGAGGTCATCGTGGATGGCGAAACCGGCTTGCTCGCCACGCCGCGCGATGATGCGGCCCTCGCCGAGGCCCTCGATGCGCTGCTTGCCGACCCACCCCGCCGTGCAACGATGGGCGACGCAGCCCGCGCACGGTTACGCACGCACTTCAGTGTGGGGGCGATGGCCCGTGCGACCGACGATATCTACCGTGCGGTGCTCGGTTGGCGAGAGTAAGGGTTTTTGATTATGCTCGTTAGTTACGACGAAACGTAAATTAGGACGCATATCATCATGCCGAAAGTCATCAAGATCGAGACGTTCATCGACGACAAAGCCGGGCGCGAAGAGGCCGAACGCAAGCTCTCCTACCTGGTGAACGACGGGTGGGTCATCGTCACTGCCGGGGGCGGCAGCGCCGCGAGTATGGTGTGGGGGTTTGTGGTGCTCCAAAAGGATGACCCCAACGCGGTTGTCCAACCGCCGGATGACATCCAGACGATGTACTAAAACCCGCCCACAAAATTCAGAAAAATATGAGATTGCATGAGCCTCCCGTGAGGTAGTATCAGCCTACACTGTGGAGGCTAATTTCATCGCAATTAAACTGCGCTGGCTCAACGAAGAAAGCACCATCCTTGAGTGGGAAATGCAACCCCTGTGGACCCTGGCGGACTACATGCAGGCACTCCGTGCTACCGATGACCTGACGGTCAACAGTCCGTACTTTTACATCGTGATGGACTGCCGAAATTTGCAAACTGTGCCCAACGGTTTTTTGACGGTCGCGCGGGAGCACTTTAGGAACACGCCCCCCAACTATCGCCACACGATTGCCTATGGGGTGTCGCCGTTTATCGCGATGATTATCCGCACCTTGCAAATGAACCCCGCCTCGCGCGACGCGATTACCGTCGCGAACTCGTTGGAACAGGCGGTGGACATCATCGCAGAGCGTGAGGGCGCAGCCTTCGGCGCATAGAAGCTTCACGGGTCTCTTCCACCTTCCCCCATTTGCGATCTGCACCTTGCCATGGTCTCGCCAAATTGCGAGGCCAGCTTCTTTAGCAGTACATGAGACTTGACAAGAACAACAATTTTTCCTAAATTAATTACATCGTATTACAATCATTGGAGCACAACATGGCATCCGTTAGCCCATCCCCAAAGTATGCGGTCGAAGACCCGACATCCGAGATCATCGGTATGGCACTACTATCACTTCTGGAAAGCCAAAACCTCGACAGCTTCCGCGATTTAGTCGAGAAATACGGTATGGATCAGGTCCAACCGGATGAATGGTATCCGGCAGATCAGGCTTTTCGGTTCTTACAGGAACTAGTAGCACGCGATGATGCGATGTTTAATCTGGTTTCCATCGGCATGAAGGTATTCGACGTGATGCCGATGCCTGCCAGCATCGAAACTGTAGCCGACGCGCTACGCGCGATGGAGCACTTCGCCGACTCGTCGCAACGCCGCCGTGGCACTAACGTGCCCTGGTATAGCGTACGGGAAATTAACGAACACCACATCGAGTTTGTCGACAGAGGATCTTACCCGCACGATCTCATTTACGGCGAGGTATATAGCCTGGTTCGTCGGTTTAGGTCCAAAGGGACTCACTTTGCAGTAACACGTGATTACTTGAACCCCGACGACCCCGATGCGGACGGTGCGGTCTATCACATCGAGATAAAGTAAGCACGTTCAGGCTTCAGCTGTTTTGGGGCATGGTACCAATTTACCTACAGGCTGGGGGTAGCCTGTAGGTCCAATCTCTAGTGCACAGCTTGTGTGGCCTCAACGAAGGCTGTTATAGTCCTCACGTTGGCACACGCTTTTCCCTCTTAACCAACGAGCAAATATTCTTCTTCCTGGGTCCGAATTCAATAAGGGTAATCCCGTGGATAGAACACAAATCGAAGGGCTTTTCTTCGTCGGCATGGGGACGCTTGGCTATGCCGTGATGGGTATCTTCCTGAAGATCATCTACAGCATCAGCGAGATGCAACCGCCCGATGTGGCGCTGTGGCGCTTCACGTTCGCGCTGCCGTTGATGTGGGCCATCACCCTGGTCGATGGCCGCAAGCACGAGGTGCAACCGGTGCCTCGTTTACCGCTGTTGGGGTTGGGGGCTGTGTTGGGCTGTAGCGCGCTGATGGCCTTCTACGGCCTCAATTACCTCGATGTAAGCCTGTACTCGGTGTTGTTCCGGGTGCTGCCGGGGGTGATTATGATCATCGGGTTGGCGCAAGGGCAGCCGATCCCGCGCAATGGCTGGTACGTGATGGCCATGTTGATGGTGGGCGTATCGTTCATGCAGCCAGACGTCTTCACCGCGAACGTGGACCAGCGCACCGCTATTGGTCTCACGATTCTGTCGTTCCATGTACTGCTGGTGGCCGGGTATTTCATCGGCCAGGGCAGGGTCATGCGCTCGGTGCGCAACCCGCTACGTGCCAGTGCCTGGAGCGTGACCGGCTCGCTGCTGTTCCTATCGCCAATTATCCTATGGCGCGGCTACCAATCCATCGAGAGTGTGCAGTTGCTGCTGCTGTTGATTGCGCTGGGGTTGTTCTGCACGGTGGTACCCACTGTCGGCTTTTTGGGGGCGCTATCGCGCATCGGCCCAGCGCGGACGTCGCTCATCAACGCGTTGGAACCCGTGCTCACGCTGGTGTTGGCCTTCACCATCCTCCATGAGCGCCTGTACTGGTCGCAATTTGTGGGTGCCACGCTCATTATCGGCGGCGTGTTCGTGCTGGAGTACAGCCGCCATCTGCCGGCGGTCCGCAAACCGCAGGCCGCCCCCGCCGCTGGCGATTGACCCACGCACACAACCCGGTGCGGTTTTTATGATTTGCACATAGCCGGTGAAGCATCCCCCATGCGGGGATGCCCATGCCCCGTCGCACGCATCTGGTATGATAGGGCGGCTATTCGAATTGCAAGGATTCAACGGTATGCCCTACCTCATGCGCATGAAAGCCCGCCCCGACGACAGCCAACTGAACAACCGCGAGAGCCGCCAAATCGCACAGTGGTTCAACGTCTTTGCGGGCGAGGTGCTCATCCATGGCGAGCCGGTCGGCTGGGAGGAAATCGACGCGGTAGAACTGGTGCAAGCGCCTACGGTCGGCAACCTGTCGTCGGTGCTGCTGGGGGCCATCATCAACACGAGCGACCGCTATCATGTGGGCATTTACCTAGGCCGTGACGAGGCTGTGGTGCCCAACGTGACGAAGACCCAGGCGCTGTACATTTTGCAGGCTGTGGCCTACTACGCCCCAAACCTCGTACAATACAAAGGCCCGACAGATGTGGTGCCGCTCAACGAAATATAGCCTGGCGTGGCTGCTGCTGCCGCTGTTGACGCTCGCTGGTTGCG
>CAYSVE010000254.1:0-7960 GCA_964434365.1 uncultured Anaerolineaceae bacterium
GATTCCGTTTTAGGGGTCGCGTTTTGCGGGGTGTTTAGTAGCGGGCACGGCATGGCCTAACCCCCTATTCCCCTCTCCGTACCGCACCTAAACACAGCGGATCACCGAGAGGGGACTTTTTTCGCGCACACCGATAGCCTGTCCGCTTGCAGGGCATCGAACCGCGTAGGGGCGTAGGCGAGATCCATCGAGCCTCGCCCGCCGCAGGGTGAAACTGTCGTCGCTGGTTTGTACGGTTATTGGTACACGACCGGGTCTACAATAAGCAGGAAGAACGAAATGAGCGCGGCCATCGCCAACGGCAGAATCATCGCCCACGCGAAGAAGCGGCTGTCGTCCTTCAGGTGCATGTAGTACAACACCACGAGCACCACCTTCGCGATGGAAAGCCCCACCAGCAGCGGGTTCACCAGCGCCCGAATCGGAATTTCGCTGAGGATCACCTCGACGATGGTAATGACGGCCAGCGCGACGAACACCACCGTGTAGATGCCCCCCGGCACGGTAATCGTTTGCCCCTGGATGGTGACCGTATCGCCATGGGGATGCACCAGCAATTCGTCGTCGGTGGGCGGGAGTTTGCGCTCGGCGGCGTCCAATGCCTTTTCGACATTGTGCGTGAGGTGGCTCACCGCGGCCTGGAACGCCGCCTCCAACTTCAGGTTGGAGAAATCGCCCGGGGAGTCGACATCGGCCTTATTGAGTTGCTCGGCAAAGCTGATGCCCGGCCTGTGATTGCGCACCGTATCGTCAATGTTGGCCGCGAGCTGGCGCAACAGTTGCACCTCGTCGCTGTCCTGCTCGTCCACCTTTTCGATGATCGCGAACAGGTCGTTCTGTGCGTCTTTGGCGACTTCGTGCGCCTTCGTCTCGGCTTCTTCGAGCACGGCCTGGGCCTGGGCAATGGCAGCCTCGCGACCTGCCGGTTGGCTGTCGCGGATGATCTCGACAGCGGTTTTTTCGGCTTCATCGAAGATCGGCTGAATATCGCCTTCGTACTGTTTAAAGCGAGCCAACGACTCGCTCATGATATTGGTTTCGGTCGTTTCTGTCATCGTGTTGGCTACCCTAAATGAGATAAATAAACGTAAACAGCACGATCCACACCACGTCGACAAAGTGCCAGTACAACCCGAACACTTCGACGGCGATGAAGTTGCGACCGCTAAAATGGCCACGATACGCTTTGTTCAATAGCCAGATGCCCCAGCCCACGCCCACCACCACGTGCGCACCGTGGAAGGCCGTCGGCGCATAGAAGCGCGCCCCATACGCCGCGAAGTCTGTCGTACCGCTGAGGATAATGCCGTGGTGCGCCAGCTCCACGTACTCGTAAATTTGCCCGCCGACGAAGATGGCACCCAGGATCACCGTACCGCTGAGCCACATCATCATGCCTTGCGGGTTGTTCATCTGGATCTCGCGCAGGCCCATCACCATCATCCAGCTACTTGCCAGCAGGATGAACGTGTTCGCGCTGACCAGGAAGATGTTCATCCCATCCTGCGCCGCGAGGTTGATCTCTGGGTTATTGGTGCGGAACACCAGGAACGCGATAATCATCGCAGTGAAGATCATCACCTCGCTGCCGAGGTACAGCCAGGTCGCGAACTTCGCGTTATCCAGCGCTTCCATCGGGTCGATGTGATGCTCGTCGTGGTGGTCATCGTGGGCGGCGTGGCCGTGTACTTCTGCGGTCGTCATTAGTCAGCATCCTTTGCTTCTGCGGCTACGACAGCCGTGGTTTCGGTGTTTTCCGCCGGGCGGATGGCATCGGCAAGGGCCTTTGCGCCACCACCGATGGCCTTCTGGAAGCGATTGGGGCCGCCTTCCGGCAGGCTACCCGGTTCGGGGACCGGCGTATTGTTCGCCTCGACGACTTGCTCGTGCCCCTTCCACGTGATCCACGCCAGTGCACCACCCGAAATAGCGAGCGACAGCACCGTGAACAGCGTCCATGCGAAGAACAGCATAATCTGGTTCACTACGATTTCACCGCCGAAGGCGTTGAGGGTCACCGTCCCTGCTGCGTTAACGGCGGCTTCGGCCTCACTGCTGATTTCGAGGCCAGGGCCGAATGGCAGCGCCGCAATGCCGATGAACACCAGCACAAGCACGGTGCTCGCTGCGGTGATTTGCCACATCGCGGAGGTAAGCAGGCTGAATGGCCCGGCCTGTGCGGCCTCTTCTTCGATGGTGAGCGAGGGTGCGCCGTGCTCACTCATGCGTGGGTCGAACGCACCAATGCCCCACATCACGCCCCACGCGCTCATAAACGCGCTGAGGATGATGCCCAGGCCGAGGTTCCAGTAGGGTGTAAAGTTAAACGCAATGCGCAGCGCAACGACGATAAGCGACCCTGCCAGGAAAAACAGCAGGCCACCGATGGTCGCGCGCGAGATACCAGGTCTCATTCGTTGGTCTTCCTTCCGTAGGTTGGCGGTCCAATTCGTTTGCTCGAGATTAGGACGTCCACCAGTATAAAACGACGTAAAACAATATCCAAGCGATCGCCACAAAGTCCCACAGACGTGTCGCGGCTTCCACCGCCCAGAAGTTCTCGCTGCCATAGCGCACGGCCTGTTCGTCATCTGCCGGGGCGGCCTGCGCATGGCGCGTGTTCAAATAAATGTTGGCCATAAACGCGCCGATGGCCACCGCGTGCACCGTGTGGAAGGCCGTCATCATGCGGAAGACGGTGCGATAGGTCGTGCCATCGCCCGGCACACGGATCCACTCGGCAACCATTATGCCCACGAAAAAGACGCCCATCGCCAGGGCAACCAGCCACCAGCGCATAAAGCCGGGGGTATCATCGGCCTGTACACGACGGAGCGCAGCGCGCATCACAAACGTGCTGGCGAGCAGGGCCACCGTGGCGAGCGAGGGCAGTAGCAGGCCCATCTGCGCGACACCCGGCGGCGGCCAGCTTTCGTACTGGAAGCGCAGTTGCCAGTTCACCACGATAAGCGCGACGAACGCCATAATCCAGCTAATTTGGAACAGCAGCACACCCAGGCGCTTGTTTTCCAGGGCTTGCTTGGCTTCGCGTTCCGCTTTGCTGAGAGATTGTTCGGTTTGCATGGTGTCCTTTTGGTCGTTCAGGTTTCCAGGGGAGGGATTCGTTTGGTTGGGCCACAGTGCGGGCGAAGTATGACGAAGCGCAGTGTCCACGCATTCCCATCCTTACAGCGACGCCCTGTGTAGGAATGCGCCTCTGTGCGTCCGTGGCTGCTAGGCCCACAAAAGCATCTTATCCCCCCACGATATAGCACAAAGGGCGTCCCTCATCGCTGAGACGCCCCCGTGTTCAGTTACGACGTGGTGCGGCGCTTAGTCGCCAGACGGTGCCGGGGCCACGATTGCACCGCCACCCACACTATCGATGTCGCTGGGCTTCTTGGCGTAGCGCTTCTCGATGGCCTCAAGGTAGGCGACCGCCTCCGGTGTGCCGTAGCCATACGGGTCCTCGAAGGGTACCGGGTCGCCGTCGAAGTTGTGGCTCGGCGGCGGGCTGCTGGTCGTCCACTCCAACGTGAGCGCGCGCCACGGGTTCGGCCCAGCGTCCTTACCCGCGTAAAGGCTCCACACCGCGTTGTAGAGGAACAGGAACGTGGAGATACCCAGCACGAACGCGCCCAGGCTCACGATCACATTCACGCTCTGGAACTCCGGCTGATACTCGGCCACACGGCGCGGCATCCCGCGCATGCCGACGAGGTGCATCGGCATCATCGTCACGAGGAAGGACACATACGTCAGCCAGAAGTGCCACTTGCCCATCGCCTCGTTCATCATCTTGCCGGTGATCTTCGGCCACCATTGGTAGATCGCCGCGTAAATCGCGAAGACCGAGCCGCCGTACAGCACGAAGTGCAGGTGCGCCACCACGAAGTACGTGTCGTGGACGTGCAGGTTTACCGGCACACTCGCGAGGATGACACCGGAGATGCCGCCGATCACGAACATCGACAGGAAGCCGAGGCTGAACAGCATCGGCGTTGGGAAGCGAATTTTACCACCCCAGATGGTGCCCAGCCAGCTAAACACCTTGATGCCCGTCGGCACGGCGATAATCATCGACGTGATCATGAACGGGATGCGCAGCGACGGGTTGAGGCTGGTGAACATATGGTGCGCCCACACCACGAAACCCAGCGCACCGATCGCCATCGAGCTAATCGCAATCAGGCGATAGCCGAACACCGGCTTACGCGCGTGCACCGGCAAAATGTCGGAGATGGCCCCCATGCCCGGCAGCACCATGATGTACACCGCAGGGTGGCTGTAGAACCAGAAGATATTCTGCCACAGCAGCACATCGCCGCCGTTGGCCGGGTTGAAGAAGCTCGTCCCCGCGACGCGGTCCAAAATAAGCAGTGTCAGCGCCCCCGCGAGGAACGGCGTCGCCATCAGCACAATGATGCTCGTCGCGAGGATGGACCAGATGAGCAACGGCATCTGGAAGTAGCCCATGCCCTCCGGGCGCATGTTCTTGATTGTCACGATGAAGTTGATGCTGCCCAAAATGGAGCTAATCCCCAGCAGGTGCAGGCTCACCGCCCACAGCGTTTGTCCATCGGGGCTGTAAGTGGTGGAAAGCGGCGGGTAGGCCGTCCAACCCGCCTCGGCAGAGCCAACGAACCAACCGAGGATCATCAGCAGGCCCGCCGGGGGGATGAGCCAGAAGGCGAACGCGTTAAGCCACGGGAAGGCCATGTCCTTCGCGCCCAGCATCAACGGGATGAGGTAGTTGCCGAAGGCACCCCACATCGGGATGATGAACAGGAAGATCATAATCGTGCCGTGGATGCTGAACAGCGTGTTGTACGCCGTGCCGCTCGGCATGAAGTCCTGCGCGGGGGTCAGCAACTCCGCGCGGATGAGCATCGCCAGCCCACCGCCGATGATGAAGAAAAACAGCGCGACTACAAGATACTGAATGCCGATAATTTTGTGATCGACTGTCCAGCGCAGCAGGTCGCTAACCTTGATCTGTGCCCCTTCGGTGCGGGTACCGCCAAGGGGTGCGGTAATCGTTGCCATGTGCGTCTTCCTTATAGTAAGTACTTGCGGATTATTTGGCGTAGGGCCGGGCGATGCGCCCAGCCCTCGATAAGTTGCAAAGCGTTAGCGCGCTGCGGTGCGTGTGCCCGCTTCGAAGTCGCGCACAAGCTGCTGGAAGGTTTCGCGCTCGCCGCCAGGGCAGGCCGCCTCGAACTCGACCGGCTCGCTGCCCTGCGTTAGCAGGTAGGCCACGATGGCGTTACGCTCTTCGACGGGCATCTGGTCTTCGGCGAACATCGGCATGAGATTTTGGTAGCCGGGTGCGAGGTAAGCCGCTGGGTTCACCAGCGAGGTGTGCAGGTACTCTTCGGCGCTCTCGCCGGGCACACGCTCGGCAGCGCGGTC
The DNA here is from genome assembly GCA_964434365.1 of uncultured Anaerolineaceae bacterium. Taxonomy (GTDB): domain Bacteria; phylum Chloroflexota; class Anaerolineae; order Aggregatilineales; family Phototrophicaceae; genus CAYSVE01. The sequence goes on from CAYSVE010000254.1 coordinate 5,413, forward strand.
GCCGATGCCGTTCATATTCGGGCCGATTTGGCCCACCCAACCGGCTTCTGCGAGGTCATCGAGGACGTGGCAACCCGCGCACGGGTACTTACCACTCGCGAGGATGCCCCGCCCTCGTGTGGCCGGGTCTTCGGGCGGGTTGAGGATGCAGTCGAGCTGTTGGTCGAACCAGCCCATGTAACTTTCCTCATCTGGATACACCCAGATTTCGGCGCGCATGCCGCCATGCCCCCCGCCGCACAGTTCGGTGCAAACCACCGGGAAAATACCTGCTTCGGTGGGCGTGAAGCGAACCTCCGTCGTGCGGCCCGGCAGCATATCCTGCTTCATGCGCATGGTCGGCACCCAGAAGGAGTGAATCACGTCGGTGGCTTCCATGCTCAACTTAACCGGGCGGCCCACATACGTGCGAAGCACATTGTCGTTGATGGCTTCGCCGGTGGCTTCATCCGGGTATTCGAACGCGAAGGCGTAACGCTGCGCCACCACATTCACCGACAGCTCGTTTTCCTGCGGTGCCTGAATGTTCACCCAAACGACGTAGCTATACACCGACAAAATGAACACGATAATCGTCGGAATGGCCGTCCAGACGAACTCCAGCGTGAAGTTCCCGTGGACGTTCGGGCCGTCGGTATCGTCGTCGGCGGGTTTGCGGAAGGCGATAACGGAGTACAGCAGCGCGCCCTGCACCAGCAGGAAGATCGCGCCGCCGATGAACATCATCAGCCAGAACAGGCCGTCGATGAGGCGGGCCTCGGTGGAGGTCGGCTCCGGGAACAACCACGAGGTCATCCCGGCGATGACCGCGCCACCGGCCAGCAACACCACCGTAATGGCCGTGAGGATGACGATGTTGCGATTGCGGTTCTCTGACGAACCGAGTTCAAAGTTCAAAAAGCTCATAGAATAACTACCCTGACTTCCCCTATTGGTGATCGAAGCCGTGCATGTGCTCTGGAGTGTTTTTTGCTTCGGGTTAGGTGTATGCTCTCAACTTGTCCAATTTTACACAAGCAGTCGAGCGCTTGCAACCATCATCCCGTTATATTGCCTTTATAATCCCTGCACAGTGCATTGCTAATAGTGTAGCGTGGAAACATTTACCCTGCCGCCCTCAAAGTCTCGCAGGTGCTATAAGCCTTTGCTTACTGTAGCTTGGCTGCGTTGATGAGGGCGTACGCTTCATCTAACGAGGCGACGATCTTGCGTGGGTGAGGCATAGGCATCGGCAGAAACCCCAGTGCGCCGCGCAGCATACTATTTTCGGACACCTGTACCGTGAGCTTGAGGTTGGGGGCGTCGATGTTCTCGGAGAACTTGCGTAGTTTGGCTGTGTTGAAGCCGCGCACACTCGGCGCAATCACGTTGAACACATTCAGCGAGTACACATCGTAGGCGACGCTGTGCACCAGCGACAGTTCCTCCGTCCAGGCGTCGAGGATGTCATCGAAGTTGAACAGGCCATAGAATTCCACGCGGGTGATGGTGTGGGCGTCGTCGTCCCAGGAGACGGTGATCGGCATGGGGTATTCCTCTGGAAAACGATAAGCGTTCGTCCATTCAGCTTACCCCGAAAATCTTACAGCGCGGCGACAACTTCCAGGTAATCGTACGGCAGAATCAGGGTGTCGTCGCCGCTGAGGTTGAGCTTGGCGAAGCCCTCGGCCCAGGCGGCTTTGATTTCCGCCTGATCGTCGGCGTTGTAGCGGTCGATGCCCATCAACGGCGTGATTTCCTCGACATAGTGCGCGATCGTGGGGGCATACATACACACCTGACGCGGCACAAGGTGGGTGATCTGCGCTTGGAGTGACTGCGTCAACTCCCGCTCGACATCGGGCATGCTGTCGCCCTCGAACAGCGAATAGTCGAGTTGGCCCAGCAGCGTGCTTTCGATTTTCCATGCACCCCAGGGTGCCCACACCGTAAAGGCCAACTTCAAGCGGCCTACGCGCTTCGCTTCGTGGATAGCCGCCCGATTCGACGGATCGATAACACCGAACGTCGACAGCACCATATCGAAGTGTTCATCGGGGTAGGGCAACGCGGTCGCGTCCCCCACCTCGAACTTGGCCGTCAGGCTTTCGGCCTCGGCACGCCCCCGCGCGACCGCCAACAAGTCCGCGTCCTGGTCGATGCCTGTGACCTCACACCCGCGGCGCGCTGCCGCAAGGGCCGTATTGCCGTGGCCGGTGGCGAGGTCCAGCACGCGCATCCCCGCGCGCAGGCCTGCCGTTTCTGCGAGGCGTTCACTTACCAGCACCGTCTTCGACGCGAACGTGATATTCATCGTGCAACTCCAATGTCCTCGAAATAGGCGGCGGCCTTTCGCGGGTCGCGATGCCGCTCGGTTTCGATAATCAAACGCGGGCTGTGGTCGAGCTTCGCCAGCGCTTCGAACAGGCCCACCCAGTTGATGTTGCCCTCGCCGGGCGTCCAGTGACGGTCGCTGTAGCCGTCGGTATCTTGCAAGTGCAAGTGCCCCAGCTTATCTCCCGCAACGTGCACGAAATAATCGACGGCGGGCGCATCGGCTACCTCCCCG
>CAYSVE010000255.1:0-7955 GCA_964434365.1 uncultured Anaerolineaceae bacterium
GAGCGAGGCGGCACTCCTCTCGGTCCGGGGTCGCGTCACCGAGTTCGACACCGAGTCCGGCACCGTGCGGGCGGTGGACGGCGTCGATCTGGAGGTCCGGCCCGGGCGGACGCTGGGGATCGTCAGTGAGTCGGGCTGCGGCAAGAGCGTCACCGCGCTCTCGGTGATCCAGCTGCTGCCTCGGCCCATGGCCCGGATTGCCGCCGGGACCATCGAGTTCGAAGGCACGGACCTGGCGCGGGCGGACGAGGCCACGCTGCACCGCATTCGCGGCAGCCTGTGGCACATGCACGGTGGGGTGTTCGGTGTGGGCGGGCGTGCTGATGAGGTACATCAGGGCAGGGGCGTTGGGGTCGGTGCTGCTAAACTGAACCTCGTTGCTACCGCGCCCGATGTAAACCATCTCCTTCTTCGCGATGGGGTAATCGGTGCCATCGACATGGACCGTGCCCGCACCGCCGATGTTGATCACACCGCTCTCGCGCCGCTCGTGGAAGAACGCCGCTGCGAAGGCTGCGCCCTCGGTTAGTTTGAGTGGGGCGCTCGTGGGCACCGCCGTACCGATAATCATGCGGTCGGCATGTGTGTAGGTGAGGGTAATCGCGTTCGGTGTGAAGGCCGCCGGTACAAGAAAGTTCTCGCGCAGCCCTTCGGTATCGAGTGCGCGCGCGTCCACTGGCCCTGGTAAATAACGTACTTCCATATCGTGAAACTCCTATTTCAAAAATTATGTTGCTGCGTCAACTGTACCCCGCCAGACGGGGCATCGCAAAAATAAAACACGCCGACCCCCAATAACTAGGGGTATGCCACAGAATAACCTTGTGACCTATTGTGACCCCTCAGTAAGCGTGATAGGCTGAGGTTGGGTGCCCATCCAACGACCAACTCATGTAGGAGCGAACCAAATGCAACTTTACCGTCATGGGGATGTGCTTATCGGCAGCGTGGAAACCGTGCCTGCTGACGTCACGCCTCGCAAGAACCTCGTGCTGGCCTACGGTGAGGTGACCGGTCACAGCCATCGCATCGCCGATCCGTCCACGGCTGAGGCATTCGAGCGTCATGGCGATATCTACCTGCGCGTGATTGCGCCGGTGGCCCATGTCATCCACGAAGAGCACAACACCATCGAGTTGCCACAGGGGATTTACCGTGTGTGGCAGCAACGCGAGTACACCCCGGAGCGCATCCGCCCCGTGTACGACTAACTGCCGGGCGCGTCAAACGTCGGACGCAACCGCACGGCGGGCGCAGGCGCGTGATGAAATCACGCGGATGTTGCAAAAGCAACATCCCACATCTCCCAGATGTGGCCTGCGCCCTTTCGCATAACCCGCGCACCGATCGACAAGTTGTGAGATCAACCGCATGCACTACCGAATCACCGATGACCGCAGCCGCGCGCGCATTCACCAGCAAATCCGCGACGGCTGGCTGATGGACCCCACCTATGTGTTAGGCGACCTATCGTTCGTCGGCGACCCGTCCCTTGTGAGCCTACCGAGCACCCTGTGGAGCGCATGGACGCTCGACCTGCGTGGATGCCGCAACCTGCGTCACCTGCCCGATGGCCTGCGCGTCGGCGCGCTGCTGTTGAGTGGCTGCACATCACTGGAGTACCTGCCGCACGACTTACACGTCAATCACCTGGATGTGAGCGGCTGCACTGCCCTGCGCGATTGGGGCATCGATGGTCGCTTCGAGAACATTGCCTTTGGGCCAGGCGGTAGCGGCCTTACGGGCCGCACATTGCTCGCCAGCGGTTGCAGCAGTATCACCCACCTGCCAAACTGGCTCGATGACCTGTCGGTCCTCGATATTTCGCACTGCCGACGCCTGGAACGCATCCCTGGGCATGTGCGCATTACTGGCCAGCTCGAACTGGCGGAGACAGAACTGCGCGGCCTGCCAAAACCAGCACGCGCGCCGCGCGTCACGTGGGATGGCTACGTCATCCCGTGGCAGAACGCCTTCCGACCCGACTCGATTATGGTCAGCCAAATTCTTGGTGAGCCCAACGTGCAGGTGCGCCGCGATATGATCGACCTCTTCGGCTTCGAGCGCCTGGTGGAACTCGTGGAAACTGCCATCATTCACGAGGACCGCGACCCCGGCGGGCGACGTATGCTGGTGCGTGTCCGTTACCCCAACGATGACTGGCGCTTCCAGGCCCCTGATGAGATGATCCTTTCGGTGAAGTGTCCATCGACCGGGCACCGCTACTACCTCGGTGTGCCGCCACGGATGCGCACATGTCATCAGGCGGCAGCGTGGCTGGCGGGTTTCGATGACCCGCGTGATTACAAGCCGTTGATCGAGGCATAATAACGTTCGCGCGCTGCGCCGCTGCGATATATCATTAGGCAGGGTGTATTCGCAGGAGAGGCGCAAGAAATATGGCTGAGGACAAACCGAAAATCGGCGCTGGGGGGACCTCCGGCGGTATCGTTGAGTTTTTCGTAGGCGCGGCGATGATCGCGGTGGGTGGCTATTTGTTTCTCAGCCGGGCATCGCTGACCATCCCGCGCTTTGGCTTTTCTTTTCCATTTCGTGGCCAAAACTACCAGTTCAACAGCTTCGGCCTGGCCATGCTGCCGATGCTCATCGGTATTGGGTTGCTGTTCTACAACAACAAAAACATCTGGGGATGGTTCCTCACCGTGGTGGGCGGCATCATCATCATCGTGGGGGTTATGGCGAACCTTGTGCTGGAATTCCAGCGTACGTCTGTGTTCGATGTCCTGTTGATGCTTACCCTCGTCGCCGGTGGGCTGGGGTTGGTCGGGCGGGCACTGCAACCCCACGACGGCTGACCGCACTCAGGGCATCTCCACCACAATTTTGACCGCCCCTTCATCGCGCGTGCGATGGAGTTCGTAGGCTTCGAGCACCGCGTCGAAGGGGAACGTGTGTGTGATGAGCTGCCCCACGTCGATTTCGCCGCGCGCGATGTAGTCGAGCGCGAGGCGGGTGCTGGCGTGGTTTGGCTCACGGGTCGCGTCGACGATGCCTTTGGCCGTGAGGTACTTCTTGAAGAAGGCCAGCATCGGCATGTCGAACGATTCGGCCCGGGGCACCCCGAAAAACAGCACAAACCCCTCTTTCGCGGCGATGTCGATCGCCATCTGGAAGGTGATTTCCTCGCCCGCTGCCTCCACCACCACGTCGCCCAACTCGCCGTCGTTGACCGCTTTCACCGCTTCGGCCATATCCTGTCCGTCGTTGTGCACCGTCGACGTTGCGCCGTAGCGCTGTGCGTAGACGAGACGCTGTGGTTGCAAATCGATGCCGATGACATTGCGCGCGCCCATGCGCCGTGCGAGCCACACGAAGTACAGCCCCGCCGACCCCTGCCCGATGACCGCAACCGACTTGCCGATGAGCGACGGCAGTGCTTTGGCGGCGTAAATCGCGGTGCCCAGTTGCTGGGCTTGCAGCGCGTGGGTTGGCGGGCAACCTGCGGGGATGCGCAGCACATTCGCGGCTTCGGCGAGGTAATACGGGGCCATCGCCCGATGATTGGGCGCAAGCGCGAGCACCACTTCCCCCTCGGCGAAGGCGCTGTCGCCGGGGTCCGCGATGACGCCGACCATCTCGTGCCCGGTGGAACCCGCCGGAACGGGATAGCGGTAATCGGGCAGGTGATGCAGGTAGCGAATATCGCTGCCGCACAACGAGAGGTGCTGCGTCTTCACGAGGACGTGGCCCGGCTGCATGGTCGGCACCGGGGTGTCGGTGAATTCCGGGTGGCCGCGCTGGGGAATATGCACGGTGCGCATGGTTTCGGTCATAAAAAGTGCCCTTTTCTGGTGGTGTAAAGTGGTGTAACTAAGTAGATGCGTGGTTAGTCGGCGGCCATCGCTTCGACTTCGAGCTTCCAGTTCGGCAGCAGCAACCCACTTACGACAACGGTGAGCGTCGGTTGGTGGTCGCCGAGGTACTTCTGGCGGAGTGCCATGTTCGGCTCGTCGTACATGGGGTGCGCAAGATAGGTGCGTACCTGTACTAAATTCTGGTACGTCATATTCGCCGATTTCAATACCTCGCCCATATGCGTCCAGATAAGGTCGCCCTGTTCCTCGAAACGCTCTGGCATGTCGCTGCCGTCGGCGGGGTAACCGTTTAGCCCACTGATGATAAGCAACCGTGACCCCACACCGACTTCGATGCCGTGGCTGTAGTTGCTGTACTGCGGAAAAAGCGTGTTCGGGTTGTGCTTGATGAAAGGCATGATGCGCGAGACTCCCTTGGTAGATTAGGTGTCTTCATTCGGTGGCGGGCGGTTTTGCAGTATCGCCGGGTCGTTGAAAAAGTACGTTACGAGCAACTGTGGCACCGCCAACCACAGCACCTCGCCGACGATGAAGCCGAAGAGCGCTGCGATGACAAAAATACCCAGCCGCCACCACACGACGAGTGCCACCAACAGGCCCACCCCCACCGGCACTGCGCGGCTGATGTACCACTGTGCGCGCGGCGTCATCAGCGTAGGCGGGGCGTAGGGCAACCGACGCACACCTGCGCGACGCTAGTAGCGAGCGTCGTTCCCAAACTGAGGAGAGTCAACATGTTTCGTACCCTTGCCCTGTGCTTACTCGCATTGTTGGTCGCTACCCCGGTGGCTGCTCAATCGCGCCGTTTTGCCCCGACTTGCCCGTTCACCGACGGCGAATACCACAACGCCAATCTCCGCCGCGTCGTTGACGAAGAGGCCGAAGAACTCCGACTTATCGATGACACCACCGGGGAGATTGTGCACGTGTTGGAAACCGGCGTCAAGCCAGCGCGCATCTCTGGCAGTGGTGGTTACTACTGGTCGACAAGTTGCCACTACATCTGGGCGATCGACCGGTGGCACGATGTGCCGGATTCGCCTGTCACCCAGCGATGGTCTGCTGCATACGATACCGTCACCGGGCGCAGAGTTGCCGAGTGGGGCCGCGACCCGTTCTTCGCAGTGCGCTCCAGCCCCACCAACCAACACTTCGTGTTGAAAACCACCAGCGGCACCCTGTACATCACCCACGGGATGGACGAAGCCGTGCTATTGTTCCGGCATTATATTCTGGGGCGGAGCATGCGCTACCGCGATTGGGATTACGACCGTAACGAGTTGATGGTCAACTTCTTCGGCAACAGCGGCTTCATCGACGTATTCGATATGTCCACTGGCGCGCGAAAAGACGCGATTTCGCTGCCGGAGGGGTGTAACAACGGTCTGCGCTTCAGCGAGACAAGTATCGATAACACCATCCTTGTGTACACCGATCCGCGTCGCTCGTCGCCGCAAAGCTGCATCGGGCGCTACCACCGAGACACCCACGAGATGGTCGCCGTCAACAGCGAAACCCTGAGCGCCAACTATACCGACCAGATCGCGCTCAGCCCGGATGGTCGTTACATCGTTAGCGGGATGCGCGCACTGCGGGTATGGGATTTGACCGCGCTGCCGGAAAACATCGAAGACCGGCTGCCGACCTATCGTCATGAAGGGCCAGTCGAGGAAATTCGCGGGTTGAGCTTTGTCGACTCGCAAATCGTGGAGGTGAGCACCGGGAGTTCGGAGAACCTGACTGTCTCGCGCTGGAACATCATCGACGGTCAGCCAGTGGAATAGGCCACAAGAAAGTCGCCCCACCACGCGCCGTTTTCGAGCACGTGTAGGCGTTGGCCTGTGCGCCAATCGTAGACAGCGAGGAACAGCGCGAGGTCCTCACCCGGCGGCAGTGCGAGGCATACCGTCTCGGTCGCCGGGTCGCCATCCCACTGTGCGACGACCTCGTCGTGACCGCGTACCGCGGCCAGCCCCGCGGAATAGCGTCCGTCGGGTTCGGCAAGTGGCGCTAAGGGCAGTGCGAGGCAGGTTTCGCCGTCGGCAGTAGCCATTACACGCTGGGTGATGTTTCCCGTAAACGCGTATTCGTCGCCGAATGTGAATTCCAGGGGGGCGGCGTTCTCTGCATGGTCGAAGCGGTAGAGCACCATGTTATTGACGAAATCGCGATAGCCCACTGCGCGCCCCTCGGCCAACACCGACGCAACATGCCACGTTTTCGCGATGTTTGTGGGCATCAGCATCCACACGCGCGGCGCATCATCGAACCGCCGCGCGAGGTCGCGTGCTTCGTTGCCGCTATGCACCCGCCAACTGAGGTCCATCGTGATCCCCTCGCTGAAGCCGACGCGCCCATCGTAGTAGTGTATTGGGTTGATGGGCGCGGCGTCCATCAGGGCAGGTTCGGTGGGCTGGCGAGCCTCGGCGGCCTGTGCGACGGCATCGGCCCAGCGAAATTTACTCGGCCAGAGGTAAAAGCTCGTCAGTTGGATATACACCAGCCAGGCCAGCCAACTCACGGAGGCGATCATCAGCGCGAAACGTAGGGGCGTACGAGTTGATGGCGCCCCATCGCCGCGCGCGCCGTGTAGGGGCAGGGGCGCGTAGACACTGCCCTTCGCCATGGCTCGCCCAAGTCGCGCCAGCCCTGCCACCCCCGCACCCACCAGCAGCGCCCATGCGGGCAAAATCGCGATGGTGTAGCGCACCTGATAAATGCGCATCACATAGTGGTTGGCCGCCAAAAGGATGATCGGCGTGGTGAGCAGCCACAAAACCAGCAGGCTCGGCGGGGCGTGCCGTAGGGGCGCAGGCGAGCGTCGCGAGCCTCGCCCAATAATGCCCACAACCACGGCAATCGTCACCGCAAGGCCATACCACCACCCGTGCCCATTCGTGAACATGAGCGCCAATCCGAGCATGGTTCCCACGTTCGTCGGCAGTGGCTCGGCGAGGGGGCCGCCGGGGTTGGCGCGGGCCTGCGCCAGCAGAATAGGCACCCACGGCGCGAACAGCAACGCCCCGGTTACACTCGATGCCAACCACGGCTTCCAGCGCCCACGCGCGGCCAAAAGTAGATGAAGGCCGTGCGCGAGTGGTACCAACGCCCCCACATACTGTGTGTAAAGCGTCAACGTCATCAGCAGGGTGTAGAGCGCGCCTCGCGCAAGCGTTGGCTTGCGGATAAGCCGCACATGGGCCAGCGTCATCGCCGCCGATAGCGTCATCAGCAGGGCGTACATGCGCGCCTCGCGCGCGTAGTACACGAAAAACGTGGCTGTGCCCAGCAAAAATGCGGCGTATACACCCGTCCGTGGGTCGTAGAGTGTGCGCCCTAGCGTGAACGTCAGCGCAACGCCGAGCACCCCCGCCAGCAACGACGGGTAGCGTAGCGAGGTCGGAGATTCGCCCGCCGCCCACGCAAAGGCATCTAACAGAAAAAAGTACAACGGCGGATGTACGTCATCGCGCACCCGCGCTAAGGTGGTGAACGCATCCGCCTGTGCATTTCGGATGAACGTCCGTGCGACTGCGCGCGCGCCGCGCGGCGGCTCAACGGTTTCCGCCGGCGGCGCATCGACAGCCCACCAGCTCCAGGCTTCATCGAACCACAGACTTTGCTGGTCGATGTGATACAGCCCCACCCAGAACGCCAGCCAAACCGCGACCAGCGCCCCAATGCGCGCAGGCGTCATTCGCCCTCGCCGCGTAACTGCCGAACGAACAACGGACCCCACCCGGTGATGGTCTCCTCAAGGTGAACGGTGCAGTCGCAACCCCGGCACGCCCAGTATTCGGTGCCGTTTTCGTGTTTGCACTTGCTGCGGGCGTGGGCATCTTTGATGGATACGAGGTCGAAGTATTCCTCCCAGTACGGGATCTCTTCTTCGAGGGGTTCGTAGCAGTAGCACACCTCCACCCAGCAGACGGTATCGTCTGCGAGGAGGCGGGCGTGGTTCATATCGCGGATGTACTCGCCCCCGGCGATGGACCCCAGGCCGAGTGTGCGGTCGTCGATGGCTTGCAGTAGCGCCTCACGCTTGCCCGGCTTCAGCTTTGCTTTGACGAAGTAGCGCATCGTGTTAGCTCTCCGGTGCGAGCGGGCGGTGATACAACC
>CAYSVE010000256.1:0-7924 GCA_964434365.1 uncultured Anaerolineaceae bacterium
GTCGGTGACCGTGATGGTCTCGATCGCGACGAACGGCCTTTCTTCTGCCAGCGCTTCGTTCAGATCGGCGTTGACCGGCGGGATGACCTCCTCATAGTGGCCCATTCTTGTGTAGTGATAAATGACAACTATGCTACCACACCATGGGCGCGCGTATATATAAAGGCAGGTCATCATCGTGCCGGGGCAATCGCATATAGATTTGGGGCAGGGTTAAAAAGACGCAAAATCCGAAAGGCTCGAACCCGCGATAAACACGTCCTTCCCTAATCCATCGTGCCGCGCCGAACCGCCTCCGACGGGGGCGGGGCCTTCTGGCGCATTTCGCGTATCCGGTCGATGCCACTCTCTTTCGCCTTCGGGATGTCCGCCTCCAACCACTCGAAGGCCCGGTCACTACTCCAGATACCATAGGGCGCTGTGGTGATGCGCGCCAGCCGGATGAGCACCTCATCGTAGTTGACGCGCCACCCCGCAAAGTGATCCCAGCACGCGTCGCGGTCATCGAAGACGGGCAAACCGCTCTCGGCGAGGTAATCGAGCACTGCAAGGAACTCCTCGCGCGAGATGCTGATCGGGTCGCTGGGCTGGGGGTCGGGGTCGTACGGTAGTTGGAAGTAATCGGCGACGGTGCGCAGCGACAAATACCCGCTGCGGATAACGATACCCGCCTGTAACGAGCGCGGGACATCGAGCGAAGAGGCGATGAGCGAGGCCGTATCGAGGATGGCCCCGGCAGCGATGACCCAATGCCGGTCGGGTTTGGGAGAGCGGAAGAAGTTCATTGCGGCGAGGGTGGTGTGCGTCTCCTCGATTTGCACGAACCACTCCTGCCAATCGAGCCAGAACTCGCGCATGTCCGTTGGTTGGTCGAGCATTTGAATGTAGTCGAAGCGGCGGATGATCTCGGCGGGGTCTGGCGGGGTCCCGGCGTATGTCTCTAGCTTGGTGACCATCGTCTCGCGCTGCGAGAAGGCACCGTACATCGTCGGCAGGTACCCGATGAGCAGCGCGACGAGCATCATGCCGAGGGCGGCCTGCGTTAACCCGAGGATGATCATCGGCAGCGAGTCTTCGAACGCAAAGCCGAGCGTCATCAACGATGAACCGCTGAGCACGATCGCATCGACGAAACCCAACCCCGGGTTGATTCCCCAGTACATCCCCGCATAGCCGACAGTAATCAGCGCGAGCCATATCAACGGCAGCAAGAACATCGCCACGGGAGCAAGCATCGCCAGAATGCGGTCCTTGGTTTCGAAGCGCGCGCCGTGCCGAAACCGCTTCGCCTGGATGAGGTATACGATTCGAAAGGTGTTTAACGTAAGAAAGCCACGGTCGCTGCGCGGCAGCACGAACGACCGTAACGCCTGATCGATCGTCCAGATAGCCAAGGTGGCCCCAGAGAAAAAAAAGATAATGCGCGCGATGAGCGCTATCACGTCGATGGGCATCAGCCGGTCCCTCCACACTTTCGTCGATCATACCATAGGCTGCCGGGCCTACTCGGCGCCCGCGTTTATGGTTTACCCTAAGGCCAAACCATTTCCCACCGATAACCTGGTTAGGAGCCACCCATTATGGCAAAAGTACACGCGCGCATCACCGACGACCTGCGCGACTGGATATTGGCACAGCACCTGTTTTTCGTGGCGAGTGCGCCCCTCACCGCCGACGGCCATGTGAACGTCAGCCCTAAGGGGAAGGACTGCCTACGTGTGCTCGACGACCACACCGTCGCCTATCTCGACATGACCGGCAGCGGCAACGAGACCTCTGCGCACCTGGCCGAAAATGGGCGCGTGACGTTCATGTGGTGTGGCGTGGCAGGCCCACCGCGCATTCTGCGGCTGTACGGGCGCGGGCGCGTCGTGCTGCCCGGCGATGCCGAGTGGGACGCGCTCATGGCGCACTTCACACCCCTGCCGGGGATGCGACAAATTGTCGTCAACGATGTGGAACGCGTACAGACTTCGTGCGGCTACGTCGTGCCCCTCTTCGATTACGTGGACCAGCGCGATACGATGGATCGCTGGGTAGAGGCCAAGGGCGACGACGACCTCGTCGCGTACCGCCGCGAGAAGAACACCACCAGCATCGACGGCCTGCAAACCCCCATCGGCGCGGTGTTTGCCGAGGAGTAACCACCTACCCACCGCCGACTTTTGGCGTATCATGGGGGTGAGTGTGCTGTCACATTAGCGAGGTTCCCCCCATGCCAGACAAAAAAGATCAGGCGTTGCTGGACTGGATCGACGAACTGAAAGACATGGACGAGCGCGACGCCCTCGACATGATTGACGCGGTGAGCGACCGGCTCTACCGCCAAAAACGCCGCGACAAAATCCGCGCGCAAGTTGGGCGCTGGGCGCTCATCGGCGTCGGCACCGTGCTGATTATCGGCGGCGTGCTGGTGCTGTGGCCGTGAGCCGCGTCCACGTCGAGCGGGCCGCGTCGGAAGACCTGCCGGGCATCTGGGCAGTATACGAGGACGAAGCGCGGCGGGCGAGCCTCTTCGAGGCGGTGGAGAAGCGCAACTGCCTCGTTGCCAAACGCGGCTGGGACGTTATCGGTTACGCGGTTTGCGAGATGCAGGGCTTCTTCGGCTACCCGTTTTTGCGCTGGATCGCCGTCGCCGAAGCGGACCGCCGGCAGGGTGTGGGTCGTGGGTTGGTCCACTATGTGTTGAAAACCGCCCCCACCGATCGCATTTTCGCGAGTGCCCCCGCCGCCGACGAAACTGGCGCGGCCTTTTTGCAAGCCATGGCCTTCGAGGCCAGCGGGCGCGTGCATAATTTACACCCCGATGGCGAAGTCGAGCGCATTTTCGTCCGTTGGGTGCAAGGCGAGGCCCCCGAATGAGCACCGACTACACCAACATCACGCTGCTTGGCCCCCCGCAAGCCGAGGTCGTCGCGTGGCTGCGGAATCGCAAAATCGTCGCGTACGTCTCGCCTACGATCGATGACGTGACGGTCGTGTACGATAACGAACTGCAAACTCATGCCGATGACCTGCGCCCAATGGAGCACCCCTTGCATCTGGCGGCCAAACTGAGCGCCGGTTTCGCGTGCCCGGCGTTGTTCACGGCGGTGCTGGACGACAGTTTTTTCCTCTACTCGCTTTTCGTCGATGGTGAGCAGGTCGACACCTACGCGGCCTCGGCAGGCAAGGACCCGGCCAACGGCAACGCCTCGCTGCTCGCGGCGTTGTTCGAGGCAGGCGATGAGCTGCCGCGCGTGCAAGCCGCACTGCAACGCGACTTCCTCAGCGCGACCGACCGCCACGCCGAACTCGCCGAGGCGTTGGTGCTGCCGCCGATGATGGTCGATATGGGGTATGCCTACCTCGAAGAAGGCGAAACGCCCGCGAGCATCGAAGACGCAGGCGCTGACGCTGAGGTGATATTCACCGGTGACGCCTAACCCTCAAATGCCTGCGGGTAATCCGCCCGGTGGAACTCGTGCACCAGTTCGTAGAAGTCGGCGTCGTCCGTCAATCGGACGAGGCACATGCTCTCCACGGTAATTTCGGTTACGTCGCCGAACATCGCCAGCACGGTTTTACGGATTCCGGCGGGGTCGTTGCCGGTGTAGGGGTTCAACAGCGTGAAGTGCGGCATGAAGCTATCGAAAATGCCGACGGTGAAAAAGTTAAAAACCCGGTGTGCGGCATGCGCATTCCCATCGAAGGCGGCGGGGTCGTCGTTCAGGCGGCGGTGGGGGCGCGAGGTCGCGGCGTAGCGCGGCAAATACGTGCATAACACGGTGTGCAACGTCTGGAAAGCCGGGTTCGCCTCGTAGCGCAGGCCACAGAACCCGTGCTGCCACACGAACTCGGTGGGGTGCTGCGAAAGCGTCATCGGCACTGCCGGGTCGAAGCAACTCATGAGGGTGTCGCACGCCTCGACCACCGTGTCCATCGAAAGGGCGTCGGGGTCGTATTCGTAGGTCCCGGCGGTGGTCATGTGTAGGCCATACTTTGCCGCATAGTGCACCCACGCCAAATCGAAGTGCTGAAAGCGCACGCGGGCGGGCGTCTTCTCGGGCAGGCGCAGCCCACGCCGAATATCGTAGCCGAGGATTTCGGAGCCGACCTGGTAAACCGGGTGCTGTGCCGGTGGGATGTAGTACAGCGCGAATTTCGGCATGGGTGTGGGTGGCCCTCCGTGTGTGCTGGCATCAGTGTAGCATGGCGTATGATGGGGGCAAAAAAACGGGCACATAGCCCACACAAAAAGCCGCCCCCCCTTACGCGCTGTAAACGCCCCCCCAAAAAACCCTGACCAAATGCCCGGGCGCATGCCCACCCCCTAACACCCCCACTACGATACGCTGAAACCGTCGCCGCGCATGCAACGGAGGAAGCCATGACGACCGTCAAAATGCTGGCCGAGGGCCGGGTTGGCGGGTACCTCGTCGTGTGGGGTGGGCCGAACCAGCCCGACCTGCACGGGGAGTACTTCACGCCAGAAACACAACTGTACTTAGATTGGTTCGCCACGCGGCCCGTGCTGTATCACCACGGGCTAGATGGCACCGTCAAGGCCGCGATCGTCGGTGTGCTGGATACGCTGCGCGCCGATGATGTTGGCCTGTGGGCCGAAGCTCAACTAGACCTGCGCGAACGCTACGTGCAGGCCGTGCACGACCTCGTCGACCGGGGCGTGCTGGGCTGGTCCAGCGGGAGCCTGCCGCACCTCGTCAAAGTAGCACAGGATGGGCGCATCACGCACTGGCCCATCGTCGAGGGCAGCCTCACGCCCACCCCCGCCGAACCCCGCCACACCGATGTGCAAACCCTCAAGAGCGCGTATGCCGCGCTGGGTTTGGATTTCTCGCGGCTGGTGCCTTCGGCGGACGCGGTCGAACCATCAACACCAGCCGGGGCACCCGATGCCTCATCCACCAAAACAACACATAAAGGAGGGACAATGCCCACCAAACGACTCCCGCATTCCACCGAGGATGCACAACAATTCATCGAAGTCGGCAGCCCGTTCGACGCGCTGAGCGCCGAGGACATGCTGCACGGCTATATGCTGCTGAGCAACGCGCAGAAGGGATTCCGTGGCGTGAGCGAACGCTACGCCAACGCCCTCGCGACGAAACTCGGCGGCGTGTACGGCCTCAAGGCCGACGACATCATGGGCAGCACCGTCACCGGCGCCGGTGACGAGTGGGTGCCGCAGATGTGGAGTTCGCAAATTTGGAACCGTGCCCGCCAGGAAAACGCTATCCTGGGCCTGTTCCAGTCGATCGAAATGCCGTCGAACCCCTTCGAGTTGCCCGCCGAAGGGGCCGACCCGACCGTCTACTTTGTGGCGGAAACCAAGGACAGCGAGCAGCTCACGCTCGGCGATGAGACCGCAACGGCCATCCCCACGAGCACGTTCGGCACGGCCACGGTCACGCTCGATGCGAAGAAGCTCGCGCTGCGCGTGGGCTTCGCGGCGGAACTCGTCGAGGATGCGATTACGCCCGTGCTCAGCCTTTACCGCGAGCAGGCCGTGCGCGCGATTCTCACAAGCATCGACCACGTGCTGCTCAATGGCGACACGGCCAGCAGCGGCAACATCAACGGCAGCCCCGATGCCAACGACCGCGTGCGCGCCTTCGATGGGCTGCGCAAGACGGCCCTCGCCAACAGCGTGACGGCCAACGCTGCGCCGAGCCTCACGAATTTGCGGGCGGCGCGCTTCACGATGCCCGCCCGCCACGCCGCCCGCCCCAGTGACCTGGCGTGGATCGTCGATAGCAGCACGTACGCCGCGCTGCTGAACATCAGCGAGTTCCTCACGATGGACAAGGCGGGCGAGTTTGCCACCAACGTGACCGGCCAAATCGGCCTTGCGGACGGCGCGCCGGTTGTGGTTAGCGCAGAGATGCCGCTCACCGACACCGACGGCACCGTCAGCGGCACGCCCGCGAACAACGTCAACGGCACTGCGCTGTGCGTGTATCGGCCAGGGTGGTACGTGGGGTACCGCCGCCGCATCGCCGTTAGCGTCAACTACCTGCCGTTCTACGATGCGTACCAGCTGACAGCGACGGTGCGCCTCGCGTTCAAGCGCTTCGACAGCGAAGTCGCCAGCGCCCTCGTCGACGTGACGGTCTAGCTTAAATCCGCTGCGCGGCGGATGTTTTGGGGTGGGGCCTTAGCGCCCCGCCCTGTTTTGAACGCCGTGGCACTTCGTGTCGTAGACGTGTCATTCTACGACGTGAGGATTGCTAACCTACCATTGCATTGGCCGGTCCATTTCCCTTAGCCACGTAGGCGCAGGCCTTCAGACTTTTCCCCCACCGAATCGGGTATAATCGACCAAAATACTACGAGCACAGGCGGAATTGCCATGAGCAAAGTACGCGAGATGACACTCCCCGATGGGCGCGTTGCCAAACTCCACGCGGTCGAGTTCGAAACAGAACAAGAAGGTTGGAACGAGTACACCCTATCCAACGGCATGAAGGTGCGCGCAAAGAATGTCGTCACGCGCATCTCCTTGTTGCTCGATGACGACGGCAACCCCATCCTTGATCCCAACGGTGACCCGCAAGTGTTCGTCGATGGCAACGTCAACCTTGTGGTGAGCGAATATCATGTTGATGCAACAAACCCGCATGAACAAACTCGGGCGTTCCTCGCTTTCGATGACGCCGCTGGCCTGAAGCACTGGTACGCTTATAACTTTCGCGCCGATGCATATGTTGAAATCGACCCGGCACAGGCGTGGTTCTGGACACCAGAATGGCAGGCGCACGAACGCGAAGCCGATGAAGACATCGCCGCAGGTCGCTACGATGATTTCGAAGACTTTATCGACAGCCTCGGATGAAGGCGCGGCGGCTCAAATCCTTTCGCGATGACTTTGAGGGCCTCCCAAAGGAAATTCAAGACCTCGCCAGTGTACTTTTTTCTTCGTTAACACTCGTTATCGATGATACCCTCAACCGCCACGCGGCGCTTTTCCTCAGCGCGCAGCACTCGCCCCTCATCACTTCTTTTCCTACTCCAACATCCGCTGCCCGCCGATGCGACCGGCCATCCAACCGCGGGTGCCATCGGCCAGTTGAACCTGCCACCACACCACATTGCTGATCTCCACCGGCCCGGCGAGTATCGCCACGAGTTCGCCCTGTAGCGCGCTGCCGACGACCTCACCGGCTGTGCCGGGGTTATCACGGGCGAAAAGGCCCTCCGGCGGCAGCACGCGCACCTGCTGCCCGGCCCCGAACTCGCTGCCCTCGACCACACCGCCGGGAATCGTCGACGGGAGCAGCGCATCGGCAGCAACCGGCAAATCACCCGGCACCCAATCGACCGCCGCGACGCCCTGCACCTCGGTCGTAATTTCGACGATGCCGCCGGTATCCACACGGGCGATGAACGACCGCCCCCCAGCCACGACCAGCACCGCGCTCCGGTCTGGCGACCACTCGACGCGCTCCGGCGGGGCCTCGCCGATGATGCCGGTGATGGCCGCCCCGGTCGTGCCATCGATGACGCGCACAGGCGCATTCGGCGACCCTTGCGAGGCCACCGCCACGATTTGCCCGTTGGGGCGTTGCACCGCCTCGCGCGGCCACATGTTCGATGCTGCACCGTTGAAGATGATCTGCACGTTATCGCCATCCAGCCAACCCACCACCGGCTGACCATCGCGCCCGCCGCCGCTCACCAGCACCCGCGCGCCGACGACCGACCACGACGCGCTGTCGTAGCGATACACGCGCGGCAGCACCTCCGGGTTGGCGGTATCGATGTTTACCACCGCGAAGCCGCGCCGGTTTTCGGCGGGCAGGTCTAGCGCGACGATAAGCCGCTCCGAGGGCGGCGGACCCCACATCACATCGGCGCTGCGCCACAGGAACACATCTCTGTTGCCCCCCGTCACCGTGATGCAGCCGGGGTGCCCCTCACGCGG
>CAYSVE010000257.1:0-7915 GCA_964434365.1 uncultured Anaerolineaceae bacterium
TCGAGAATCGTGTGCAGATCAAGAGCGTCGATCGGCTTATCATGATTGCGGCTGACCTGTGACTAGATACCGATGCCTTCCAGACCTGCTTCGATGAGCAAATTCCGCAGGACGAAATCCGTGCGGACTTCGAAAGCGGGCAGGCATTTGGGCAATTGGGTACCCCAGCCTTTTTCATTAACGGGCGTTTTGTAAGCGGCGCGCAGCCGTATCTGGTGTTCGCGGGCATCATCGATGAGGAACTGGCCGCCGCTGCCGAGGAAGGTGCCTAGCCATAGCGTTGCAAACGATTCGGCTAGGCTACACCATAAGCAAAAGCACGCTTGTCGCGTGCTTTTTTGTTGGGCCCAGCAGGATTCGAACCTGCAACCGAACGATTATGAGTCGCGCGCTCTGCCGTTGAGCTATAGGCCCTGGTAATTTTGGGAGGAGAGCGGGTGACGGGACTCGAACCCGTAACTGAACCTTGGAAGGGTTATATGTTACCGTTACACCACACCCGCAGATTTAGGTTGTTGTCGGGGCGACGGGATTCGAACCCATGACCTCTGCTCCCCAAAAGCAGCGCGCTACCAACTGCGCTACGCCCCGAACATTCGCAGTATAGTGGCAGATGCCGGTTTTGTCTACGGTGCTAGCGTCGCCGATTCCGCTTTTTGCGTTTCTTTTTCTCTCGGCGCGCTTGTTCTAATTCCGATAACTTTTGTCCGTGGGCCTCGAACACGGTCAGCCACTGCTTGACCTCGCTTGGCGGCACGTAAATATCGACCTCTTCGCCGGTTTTGGCGGGCAACGCGGGGTTGAGCTTATCGGCAAACTCGATGGATTTGAGGGTGCGCATCCCGCGCTTGCGGGCGGTTTCCAGCACACGCCTGTCCGATGAGACGACCGTCCAACGGTAGGTGTCGTTGGTTTCGCGCACTCGCCGCAGAATATAATCATCGGCCTCGCCGGGGCGTGCAGTGAACACAACCGTCACGGTGCTGTTTGAGAGCTTCGAGCGCCCGCCGGTAATGCCGTGGTCGAAGACGACGACGCACTTCTTGCCGGTACGGGCCGCGAACCCGCGCAGTTTCTGCACGAGTTTGGCCTCGTCGTGCGGGTCACGCAGGTCGATATCTGGCAGTTGGCCGATGAGGTTGTGTCCATCGATGAGGTACGGCATGCCCAATCCTGTTGCGCTATTTCGGCCTAATGGTATCATGCACAAAGAACAACGAGAGCCAGATGATGCTAGAAACTTATGAGAAGTCCCGTGTTGCGCGGTTTGGCAGTGCTGGGTGGGGCTGTCACCCTGCTAATTTTTTACTACTGGGTACATAAACCCCTCACACCGGCTTTTGGGTGGGTTTTGCGCTGGGTTTCTTTGGATTTGCGCGCTGGGGGGTTGGTGGTTGTTGCTGGGGGCTCACTAGGAAGGCGCTTGAACCCGGTTGATGTTCCGCATACTTCCGAGCGGGTGGCACTGGAAGGAAGCATCGGGTTGGGGGTGCTAGCATGGCTCGTGCTGGGGTTGGGCCTCACCGGCTTCGTACAGCCTTTGATACTGTGGCTTCTGTTGGTTATTGTGCTCGCGATAACGACGCCTGCCGCTTTCATATGGTCCCGCGATGTTCTACACGTTATCGGGCGAGGCCTCAGGCAGGTACGCACCCGCTGGGAGCGCTTTTTGCTTGGGCTGCTGTTCTTCTGGCTGGTGACCGCCCTGCTCGCTGCGCTGGCTCCGCCGTTTGCCTGGGATGCCCTGATGTACCATCTCGTGGGGCCGCAGCGCGCGCTGGCATCGGGCACTTTCTCTGGGTACACCGACAATCATTATCTGGGCTTCCCACAGGGTGTCGAAAGCTTATTCACGCTGGCTGTTGGGTTATTCGACCGGGCCACTGCGGCAGCGCCGCTTCA
Organism: uncultured Anaerolineaceae bacterium; assembly: GCA_964434365.1. Taxonomy (GTDB): domain Bacteria; phylum Chloroflexota; class Anaerolineae; order Aggregatilineales; family Phototrophicaceae; genus CAYSVE01. The sequence continues at coordinate 1,903 of CAYSVE010000257.1, forward strand.
CTTTGCATTCGGCATATTGGGCCTCATGGGGATGCTCGGGTTGGTACGCCGCTTTGCCGATGTGGCGACGGCGCTCCTCGCAGCCGCACTTTTGCTGGGTGGGTACAGCATGTGGTTGTTGTTCACCTGGCCTTATGTCGACCTCGCAGTGTTTGCATACAGTGTGGGTGCCCTCATTGCTTTGATCCATTGGCAAGCAAACCCGAATTGGCGCTGGTTGGTCGTCGTTGGGGCGTGTGCGGGTCTCGCCATCGGGGTGAAGTATACCGCCGGGCTTATTCTGCTGGGCGCAGGGGTCGTGATACTGGTCAACAGCACGCAACGCATCCGGGATGTTGTGCTGCTGGGTGGTATGACCGGGCTTTTTTACGTGCCGTGGGCACTGCGCGGGGTTCTGCTGTATGCGAACCCCGTTTACCCATTTGTCTTCGGTGGGCTGGGCTGGGACGAGGCGCGCGCATCGGCCTTCGCGACAGGCGGAGGATTGCTCATGAGTGAGGACGCATGGCAGTTGGCGATTCTCCCATTCGCTGCAACTGTCTTCGGTGTGGAGAAGGGACCGGTCTATTCGTTTGCAGTCGGTCCGTGGTTGTTCGTGGCGCCGCTGTCGCTCCTGCTAGGTTGGCGCTTTCTACCATCGACTGCGCGGCCTATGGCCAAGGTTGCTGCCTGGGCCGGGTTACCGATGCTCATCGCATGGGTGGTGTTGGGGGCGTTCACCGGCCTGGGGGCACAAACACGGTTGATGATGCCCTTGCTGCCCATCGCAGCCATTTTGGGCGCTTTGGGGTTTTTCAGCCTGGGGCGCTGGCCGGTGCGTCCGGTGAATATCGGGTTTGTGATACACGCCCTGCTGGTGATGACGTTGATCTTCAGCACCATCGAGGTGACCGGGTCTGTCGTGCGCGATGGTGTGGCGCGTGTGTTGCTCAGTACACAGTCGGGGCAAGCCTATTTGCAAACTAACCTGGGCACGTATGCAATCGCAATGCAGCAACTTGGCGCGCTGCCAGACGAGGCTCGGGTGCTGCTGTTGTGGGAACCGCGTGCTTACTATTGTCCGGTCGATTGCACGCCGGACCCCATCAGCGGCGATTTGTGGACGCGTGCGCTGCGTGTACAGGATGATCCACGGGCGGTATTTGCAAGTTGGCACGATGAAGGGTACACACACGTACTGCTCTCCGAAGCAGGGTTGCGCTTCAGCATCACCGAGATTGGTGCCAGTGGTCCCTTCTATGCTGAAATTGTGCGATGGCCGACATCGTCGTCGTTTTTAGTGCCGATATGGGATGATGGCGTAGGTGGCTACACCCTGTATGAACTCGTGACTGGCAGCTAACCGACTTCTACCCAACGACAGTGGGAGCAACTGGCAGGCTATGCTATAGTTTTTGCCGGGCTTAACGATTGTGCTAACTGTAAGGATTTGTCGTCGATGAAGCGTCCGCGTTGGCTTGTGCCGTTCGTTATTTTGAACATTCTTGTGTCGACTGGTGTTGCGTTCGCTGTGATTTCGGTTGTGGGGTTGCCACAGCAAACGTCGTCGGTCATCCCCGTGACGGTGCCGGTGCTGGTTACCGCGACACGCGACCCCGACCGTGAATCGACGCTGATTGCGCAGGCCGTCGCCGGTACGGTGACTGTGGAAGTCGAGGATTTCCTCGCGACGAATGCGCCCAACTCGGTCGATTTGCCCGACGACATCCTCGATGAACTCGGCACACCGCGCGCGGTCGCGACGCTCGACCCGGACTTACTCGCGGCAAACCCTGAACTGCAAAGCACGGCCTCTGCCTTGCCGGATGGCTGCGAACTTTATACCCTGGAAGACGGAGATAACCCGTCGCTTGTCGCTGAGGATTTCGGCGTAAGCCTGAATAGTATTCTTACGGTGAACAACCTTACCGAAGATGACGCAGTTTTCCTGCAAATTGGCGACCCCCTCATTATTCCGCTGGAAGGCTGCCCCATCGAGGACTTCATCGTGGCGAATGCCGAATCGGCGGATGCAGCAGACGCAGATGAAGAAGACGCTGATGCCGATGCAACCGACGACCCCGATGCTGAGGATGGCACCGATGAAGCCGATGAAGGCGACGACGATACCGAAGTCGCTGCGGCTGAGGCGGTAGACGACGAGGACGCTGAAGAAGACGGTACCCCGACGGAAACACCAACTGTGACAGCAACACCCTCGCCGACACCAAGCGACACGCCGACCGTGACCCTGACGCCCACGCTCACGCTGGCGGCGACCGCCGTCAACGCGCAGGTAGAAATCATTGCGGTGCGTAACGTCGGTGACATCACCGCCGAGGGCATCGAAATACGGAACAACGGCAACACCGTCGACCTCAACGGCTGGACCATCACAGATGCGCAGGATAATGTGTACACTTTTGGCGACCAGCGATTGTTCCCGAATGGCCTCATCACCGTGTTCACTCGCGATGATGTGGATACCCCCATCAGCAAGTTCTGGGGTTTGAGCGAACCGGTTTGGGCCGATGAGGGCGAAACCGCCACCCTACGAAATGCCGCAGGGGCCGTGCAATCATCTTTCCGGGTCGGTACGGCTGGTAATTAGGAGATTCGTCCGTGGATGATTGGACCTCACCTGTGGAGCAGGCCATTCGCGATATGATCGAGCGTGGCGAGTTCGATGATTTGCCGGGCGCGGGCAAGCCGCTCAAGCTCGACGAAGACGAAACGACCCCACGTCACCTACGGATGGCCTATAAATTGCTCAAAGACAATGACCTTGAGCCGGAGTGGATTATGGCCGAGCGTGAGATCGACGAAAAACGAACACACCTTCGCAATGAGGTGAAGCGTGGATGGCGAGCATACCGGGGGGCCGTTGCCGACGCCGAACGCGCCGACGACCGTGAGCGGCGCGACAGTGTGGAACGTGCATGGCGACAGGTCGAGGGGACGTTGCAGCAAGCCGCCGAGAAGTTCAACAAAGCGGTGTTGAACTTCAACATCAAGGTGCCGAAGGCGATCGGCCAGAAGACCTATTTCGATCTTCAGGCCGAAATCGACAGGCTCCGTTAGGCTTCCTTAACCGGGTTGTCCTCGTCGGAGACGACGCCGTTGGGGCTGGCTTCGTTCTTGTCTTTGTTGCCATCGGCCATGCCACGGCGGAAGTTGGAAATGGCGCTGCCGAGTTCGCCGCCGATGCGCGAGACGCGCCCCACACCGAACAACAGCACGACGATCAGCAGGATGATAATCAGTTCTGTTGGGCCTAAACGCATAACAATTGCTCCGTAGGTTGTATTGTTAGGATGATTATATCACCCTCCACCACCGTTGTATGTGTCGAACGACCGTGCTAAACTTGAGCCATAACGGAGGAAACCCCTTTGCCGAAGCAGGCCCTTTACCTCAAGTGGCGCCCTCAAACTTTCGAGGATGTCATCGGCCAGGAACACATCACACGCACACTCCAAAACTCCATCGAAAGTGGACGAATCCGCCACGCATATTTGTTCAGTGGCCCGCGCGGAACCGGCAAAACCACGACGGCCCGTTTGCTCGCAGCGGCCCTCGGTGCAGGTGAACTCGACCTGATCGAGATCGACGCGGCCAGCCACACGGGTGTCGATGATGTGCGCGACCTGCGCGACAAAATCGCATTTATGCCCAGCGCAGGCGATTACAAAGTCTATATCATCGACGAAGTGCATCGCTTCAGCGGCAGCGCCTTCGATGCCCTGCTGAAGACCCTCGAAGAACCGCCACCGCACGCGGTGTTCGTGTTAGCAACTACCGAAATCGACAAAGTGCCGGATACCATCAAGAGCCGTTGCTTGCAGTTCGAGTTCCGGCGCGTGGCCCTGCCGCAAGTTGCTGACCGGCTGCAACGGATTGCCGAGTCCGAAGGGCTGAATATCGAACGGGCAGCGCTGGAAATGATCGCACGCCACGGCACCGGTAGCGTCCGCGATAGCATCAGCCTGCTCGACCAGATCGTTGCTGACCCAGAAGAAGAAATCACCTTAGAGCTTGCGCAGCGAATCCTGGGCACGGCCAGCAGCGAAACCGTGCTCGATCTTGTCGAGGCGATTATCGGCGGCGATACGGTCCGTGCGCTGCATGCCGTCAACGCAGCCGTGGATAGCGGCAGCGACCCACGCCAGTACGGTCAGCAAATCGTCGAGCAGTTGCGCGGGGTGCTGATGGCCCAAACGGCAAGTTCCGACCTGCTCCGCGAAGTGCCCGAGGAAACCCGTGCCCGCTACGCCCAGCAAGCGCAGCACATCTCGCGCCAGCGGTTAATCGCCGCGATTCGTGCCTTTAACGATGCGGTGAACGATCAGCGCAGCGGCTGGCAACCCCAGCTCGCGCTCGAACTCGCCGTCGTCGATAGTGTCAGCGAGGGCGACGGTCACGCGGGCAACACGGCAGGGCCAACCAGCGCAGCCGATGTCACCGGGCTGGAAATGCTCATCGAACGGGTGCTTATACAAAAAGGTGCGCAGCTTGCCGCAGCGAATCCGCAGGGTGCGGCGCAACCCGTGCCCGAACCCGAACCCGTCGCAGCGAACCCGGACGAGCCTGCCGTCGTGGACCTCGAAAAGCTGCGTCAATTGTGGCCGGAGGTGCGCACTGCGCTGAAGGCGGGTAAGAATTTGCAGCTCGCTGCGTACCTGGATTACGCGCAGGTCGACGCGATTAGCGGCAATGTGGTGACGCTTGGCGTGTATAATGATCAGAGTGGCCTGTTCCTGGAGCGGCTCAGCAAACCGGAGAACATCAAGCTGGTTGAGTACGTACTCCTCAAAATCCACGAGACTCCCTTGCGCGTTTCGGTCGTACAGGGTGGCAGTGGCCAGGCCAACGAAGCCGCCTCGACGGCACTGCCCGATGACCCTTTGCTACGGGCAATGGCCGATAAAGGGGCAAAAATCAAGAAGTTAGACGATAAATAAGGAGTCATAGTTATGGCGAAGCGACGCGGTGGTGGCGGTGCGCCGGGGATGCCCGGTGGCCAGGCTGGCATGATGAAGCAAATCCAGAAGATGCAAAAAGACATGGAAGAGGCCCAACAGGCGCTCGAAACCGAGACCGTCGAGGTGTCGGTGGGGGGTGGGGCCATCACGATTGTCATTACAGGCCACCAGCGAGTACAGTCCATCAACATCAACCCAGAACTCATCGACACGGACGACGAGGATTGGGTACAGGATTTGCAGGATTTGATGGTGCTTGCGGTCAACCAGGCTGTGGAGCAAAGCCAGACGATGGCTGCCGAACGCATGGAGAAGATCACGGGCGGGTTGGGTAACCTGCCTGGGCTAGGCGGGCTATTTTGAGTAAAGCGGTACCCCAGCCGATTACGAATCTCATCGAGGCGTTTTCTCGGTTGCCGGGCGTGGGGCCAAAAACGGCCTCGCGCCTGGCGTACTATTTGCTGCGTGCGCCCGATGAAATCAGCGAGGGGTTAGCGGATGCACTCCGCGATATGAAGCAAAACACCAAACTTTGCAGTACCTGTTTCAACATTACCGTGGCGAACCCGTGCCCTATTTGCAACGACCCGGGGCGCGAAAGTGAGGTCATTGCGGTGGTCGAGGAACCGCTCGATGTGCTTGCACTGGAGCGCACCGCAACGTTTCGGGGTGTGTATCATGTGTTGCACGGGGCAATTTCGCCGGTAAATGGCATCGGTCCCGATGAGCTAAAAATTAAAGAGCTAGTTAAACGGGTCGATACAGGTGGGGTATTGGAGGTGATTATTGCCACCAACCCGGGCCTCGAAGGCGACGCAACAGCCATGTTCATCCAGCAAGAATTGGTGCCGAAGGGCATCAAAGTGACGCGACTTGCACGTGGTTTGCCAGTCGGCGGCGATATCGAATACGTCGATACGGTGACATTAGCGCGTGCCTTGCAAGGGCGTAGCGAAATCTGAATTTTATGTAAAATATCCCAAAATTTGGGAAAACAAACGGGGAGAAGGTCGCAATTTGGGATAAGTTGTGATATTCTCCCTGTCAGTGCG
>CAYSVE010000258.1:0-7871 GCA_964434365.1 uncultured Anaerolineaceae bacterium
AGTGTAGCGTGGAGGCCGCAGCAGGCCAAAGGTTGGGGGAGCACTTTGACCCACTACGGGGGAGTAGTCAGCTTTAACCGTAGATGATGTAACCGTCCTTAAGGCGCTTATTGAGGCGATGCTGCCGCAGCACACTGAGGGCGTCGTCGCGGTTCATCAAAGCGCGGATGGGCGGGCGCTCACGGTCGCGCAGCGTTTGCATCTCCAAAATTTGTGAGACGAACCGATGCAGCGAATCGCGACCACAGGCCAGCGCGGCCATGCCGAACCGCTCGTGGCTGCGGTAACGACTGCTCAGCAGGCGGTGCAGTAAGTCGCGGTTGATGTGCGCGCTATCGGTAAAATCCAGCAACACATAGACGGGGGTAGCCGTGCGCCACAGCAAACGCTGCATTGTATCCTGGAACGCTTGCCAGTCCGCTTCGTCCCAGTCGCCGTTGTGGGTTAGTTCGACAATTTCATCTGGCAATTGGCTTACAGTAAGCATGGCCCGCTCGATTCATCAGTACCTTTTGCCTAATATAACATAATTAACACATTTGAATCAATCATTTATCACGTTTGAATTAATTCATGTGCGCTTCGATCCAGTTGAGTATATCGGCAGCCACCCGATACTTCTCCAGGTCGTTAAGCAACTCGTGGTAGCCATCAGGGTAAGCATGGCGCGTTTTGTCCTCGCTGCCAATCCGCCGAAACATACCCACGTTTACCGTCGGTGGCACGAGGTTATCATCTTCGCCATAGACGAGCATCAAGGGGTGGCGCAACGCTGCCACGTTTTCCAGCACGAATGTCTGCGCCGCTTCGATTTCGGTACTGAGGCGTGGTGTCGCTCGCTGATGCACGAGTGGGTCTGCGAGGTAAGCCTCGGCGACCGATGGGTCTCGTGAGAGGGTTCGGGGGTCGGCACCGGGGTTCAGGCTTACGTTTGGCAAAATTCGGCTGAACAATTTGCCGAGCACCTTCATGATTTGCGCTACGTTTGGTGATGTGAGAAACGGACTTGACACGAGCAACCCCGCAATCGGGGTATCGGGGTGATGAATGCCGAAATCGAGGATGACCAGGCCGCCAAGGCTATGGCCCATCAAAAATACGGGCTGCGTGTAGGTCTCGTTCAACCAGTTTACGAGGGCACGGCAGTCGGTACGGTACTCGGCCCAGTTGCTGATGTGCCCGCGTTGCCCCGGAGATTTGCCATTACCCCGCATATCGAGGGCGGCGACGGCAACGTTATTTTCTGCGAGGCGGGTCGCGAATTCGGCATAACGTCCGCCGTGGTCGCTCCAGCCATGTATGAGTCCAACGACAGCCTTCGCTTCGTTTGGCATCCATTGTTGAACATATAGGTATTGCCCGTCATCGTTTGGGATATGATTTTCCAGGTGGTGCACGGTGCCACGACTCCAATGTTCGTTAATGCGTCTTAAAACTCTAACTGATTTATACCATCTCACAGCGCCTACGACTGCTACACTATGGAATAGTCCGAGTTTGATTGGAGTATGCCGTGTCGTTTGCCCAACTTAAAGTCGACCGTGAATCGCGGCGCATTTTGCGTCGGGTGCAGGCGCACCTACTGAAGTCTCATATAGGGATGGGCGCTCAACACGAGACGGCGGGATTGATGGAAGTCGTCTATCATCCCCACAACGCAAACCGGACCCTCAACTACAGTACCCCACGCCAGCGTACGGCATGGGTGAGCGGTGGACAGGTGCTACAAGGCCTCGACTACCTGCGCCAGCGCGACCGCACCGCGCGCGTGCAGTACATCGAAGGGCTTTTCCCGCCACCGTTTGCCGGCACATTGCGCGAGCTTGGCCTCACGTTGGAAAGCGAAACGCCGCTCATGGTCCACATGCGCGATGGCTTCGGGGGGCGCACTGCGCCGACCCTCGCCGAACCGACCCGGCCAGAGGGCATCACGCTCGAAGAAGTGACCGATCATCGTGGCGCGGAGCATTGGTGGTACGTGTGGCGCAATGCCCACTACGATGTGTACACCCTCGGCGTAGAACCGCTGTTTGTTGGGCGTACGCTGGCCAGTGTGGCGATGGGCGAACACACCGACTTCATCGCCTACCAGCGCGGTTTCCCGGTGGGGGTAGCCCGCCTCACGCTCCACGACGACTCGGCACACATTGTCGCGATTGCGCTGATGCGCGAGTCGCGGACCGCAGCGATGCAGTTGTACATGCAGCACGTGGCACTTAATGCAGCGCTGGAGCGCGGCTGCTCGCTCGTTTTTGCGCCAAGCGACGACGATGACGAACGACGCATTCGGCGCCGCCAACTGGGCTTTGTGGACCTCGGTGCTATCGTATGCTATGCTGAGAAGCCAGACGAACCAGTGCGAGGCTCCGATGACCGCCTGGACCAGCCTATACTTGATTTCTGACGATGCACAGTCCACAGCAACGCAGCTGCTGGGCCTGTTGCAGAACCACGATTACAAACCCTACGACCCATTTGGGACTGTCCCCGGTCGTAGTTACCCGCACCCCGTGAAGACCTTCGTTGCCCCGGCTGTCGACGGCTGGGTGCGCGTCTTGGGTGATTATCCACTGCTGGCCAAACTGAGCGAATCACATTTCGTGCTGCATGTTGCGCTGGCGGTAGATGCCGTCGACATATCGGTTTTTGTGGATGGCGCACAGCACCCCACACCCGCCGACGCGCTCGAAGCCCACTTGCGCCCTGGTAAAACCCGTGCCGATCTCGAACACGCACTATCGACGCCAGATATTGTTGTCATCGACCCGGAGAAGCCGGATGGCTTGCCGATGGATGTGTTGCCAGACGATGTGCAGCAGCTTGCTGGGGACGTCGATGGCGGGCAGGCGAACAAGATGTTCCAAAGGCTAACGGGGCAACTGCTCGGTGGCAGTGCCGATGCCGACGCCGCGCGCGGTTTGCTGGCACAGGGCGGCCCAAACTGGAACAGTGCCGCAGGTGCACGTCTCATCACGTTGATGGAATTACTCACGGTGCCAGAAAATTGGCGTCAACCGAGCTTTGAGGCGCTGCGCGATGCCTACAGCTTGCACAATCGACGCATGCGTCGCCCGAACGCGCGGCTCTACCCTGGCGATGCCGAAGCCATGGCCGCCGTCCCCGACGCGCTGAACTATATCCCCGTGTATGCCGGTAAGGAGGCGTGACACCATGAGTGTGCAAGAGCGCGCCCACTGGGATGCTTACTATCGTAAGCGTGCCGCGGAGCCATACCCCGCGCCCGAGCCGATGCTCTTCGAGTTTGTGCCGCCCCTCTTCGAGGAACGCGAGCACCGTGCGCTCGACATCGCTGCGGGGTTGGGCCACAACGCCCTGTGGCTCGCTGAGCAGGGCTACATCGTCGATGCGCTGGACATTAGCCGCGTTGCGCTGCAAGCCGCCCACACCGAAGCCGCGCGTCGGGGCCTGCGTGACCTAAACCTTCTCCCGCTGGACCTGGATAGCGCCATGCTAAAGATGGCAGCGTATGATGTGGTCATCGTCATCAATTTCTTCAAGCGCGACCTTGTGTCGCAGTTGCGCGGTTGTGTGCGCCCCGGGGGCCGTGTGCGGTTGAATGCCTCCACCGAGGCATCTGACGATGCGGCATTGCGCGAGGGTGAATTGGCCGGGTACTTTGCCGATTGGCGCATCCTGCTGAATACACGCCTACAAACGAGTTCGCAGCTTGTGGCGGTAAAGCCTGCATGACGATGCCAAAAGTGGTGCTGCGACGGTCGCCGACCCGCTGGGAGGCGTGGGCCGTACGTGGGTTTCTGGCGCTGCTGCTTATTTTTTTCTCCGAAGTTGTTTTTCTCACAGACCCGATGCGCCCGTGGTGGACATGGCCGCTCATGGTGATCGGTTATGTGGCGTTATCCGCAGTGCTGCTAGATTTGCTGGTGCGTTTCCGGGTCTACGATTTGTTCGGGCTGATGATCCTCGGTGGGGTGTATGGTTTAGGTGCCGCGTTGCTCATCAACCCGGCGGCTACCCTGTTCGATTTACCCGGTACGTTGCTCACCCGTGTGATGGCCGTGCAATCCATCGCCGGGATGCTGGGGCTGTTCGCGTTTTTGGGCCTCACCGACGGTAAGGGCGATATTCGCCTGCTGATTGCGGCGGGCGTAATCGGCGGGGTGTGGGGCATGTGGGGGCGTGGCTTCCCCACGCTGAGCGGCGAGGCATCGTTTGGCCTCGTGCCGATGCTCATAAGTGCGGGGGTCATGCTCATCCTGCTAATTGCCGCGTTACTCAGTGCCGCGCGCGCGATACCCTCCGTGCCGGGTTTGCTGCTCGATATGCGTGAGGCTGGCGGCGTCGGCGGGGTATTGGCGGCGCTGCTAGCGATTTGGCTTGCTACAGGGGCGGCCAACGCCGATGGATTTTCGGCAGTGTTGGTTCTTGTCGTGTTCGCGGTGATGGTTTTGTGGTTCCAGCGAAGGCAAACACGCCCCGAGACGGCCATCGACGATCACATTCCGCTAAGACCGATTTCCATCGCATGGTTGGTTGGGCTTGCTGTCGTGTTCCTCGCGGCGGGTGTGGCAGGGTATCAAATTCCACCCCCGCCCGATGAGACCAGCCTTCACCCGTTACGCGTCCTACTCACAGCGCTAACGACCTTTGGCTTGGTATGGCTGCCGACAACCTCGCTTGTGCTAGGGGTTCGGGGCTATCGGCAGACGGTTCGCACGGGTAAGTTGCTGTAGGTTAGTCCGCGTTGATGCTGAGTTCGCTGTACAGCACCATCACTTCGGTGACGCCTGTGTAGACGACGGCGGGCTTCGTGTGAGATTGTTCACCGAGGTACAACCCGAGTGCCTCTACCGCTTCGGCATTGGTCGTGGGGTCCATCACTTGCCATCGAATATCTCGACAGTGTTTGAACGTCAGTTCGAAGCTGCGGCCACGGGGATGTGTGTTGTTGATGTATTCGCAGTCCAGGCTAAGCTGACTGCCCTTGGGGACAAATTTTGCCTCACGGATGTACAGTACGCCCGGTTCCGCCTTCAGGAGTTCCCACAGCCTTGGATCCATTAAAATGCTCACCCTTCTCACAATAAAATAAAAACCACGCCACTAGGTGGAGTATAGAGCCGTGAGATTAAAAGAAGCTAAGGAAAACGTTGCGCGAACCCCTTACGGGAAATGTGTCGATATTTCTGATGATGTCCTTTCGTCTTGGCAAGTAGCTTAGCCGAACTGCTATGGATAACTTGATGCAATGTATCGATCGGTTGATTCGCTGCTTAAGCAAATACTTAGCGGTATTCGCCCCTATTCTTAGACACGCACGATAACCTACATATCGTATTAGTTGGCGACGAGGCAACCCATGTACTCATTAAATGACCGCAAGGTCCACATCTGGCCAATCATCGTATTGATTGGTGCATTCGTCGTTGCACTGGTCGCGAATAAGCTTCAGTACACCGAACAAGAGGGAGCAGAGAAAGATGATCAAGCAAGTACGTAAGGTGGGTATCAACTCGGCCACACTATACTTCGCATCGATCGCGTCGGTTGCGCTCAGCATTGGTATTTGGGTGTTGCAGCGCGGCGAAGACCGTGCGCGTGCCGAGCGCTTCGGTATTTTCGTAGGTCTTTGGGCGCCTACGCTCATGAGTATGGCGAAGGCAGTCGAGGACTCCGAGCGTGAAGATGGCAACGTGGAAACGGTCGTCGACGCGGTGACGGCATAGCAGCGCCTCATCAACAGACACCAAGTAGGGCAACCACCGTGTTGCCCTATTTTATTTGCGCTGTTCCACCCATTCGACCGTCGCGACGGCCACTTCACCGCTCGTCGAGAGGGCGTTATCTGCGTGTACCTGCCACCGAATGAGCAAGTCGTTCAGGTTAAGTTCGCCGAATGTCGGTGTCAGTTCGATGGGCCAACTATGGGTTAAACCCGGCAGGATGGGGTCGAAGCGGGATGGACCATAGGCGTTGGTACCCAGGGGGTCGCGGATGGTGTTGTCTCGGTAGATGCGATGGTAGCGTACGCTGTTTTCGACAACCGTCTCGCGGATGCCGTGCGGGTCGGGGGTAAGGATGGCATCGGGCACTGTAATGAAGGCGTTCACGTATTGGGCGTACACACGCCCGGTGTTCCGCGCGGTGACGACGAGCGTGTAATCCTTGTGCTGGGTGACGCCAAGCTGGCGCGAGTAGTCGTCGAACAGGCTTTTGGCGACGTTTTCTACGACGATGCGAAATTGGAGCGATACCTGCGGGTGTTGCGCCCGTGCCATCACATCGCGGATTTCGTAGTCGTCCATCGGCACCGACTCGAAGTTGAAGCGTTTGTAGTAGCGCTTGTCCCTCGCCTGATGCACCGTCGTGCTCTGGGGCACTTCCACCACATACACGACCTGCTGTGGGTTGTCGTTGATGGTGATGGCGTGGATCAGCAACCCATCGATTTTGGGGCGGATGGTATTGATGACCTGCTCTAACCATTCCCTGGAAAATTCCATCCGGTTGATGGGGTCGATGCGCTCGGGCAGGTGGCGTTTGTCGGCTTCCTGATACTCGGTGATGCCATAAACAAGTAAGCCGCCGTCAGCATTGGCGAGCGCGCTCACATCTTTGGTGATTTCCTTCTTCTTGCCGTCGCTGCGGCCAAGGGCTGCCGCTGCCTTGTACTCGAGGTTGAGGCTTTCCTCCACCCCATCGTGTACATACTGCTCTAGCGCGTGTTGGTCCCACATAAGCGCTATAACTGCAAAATGGGGCCTGGGACGAGCGTCCCAAACCCCATCGGCATAGGTTGGCCGATCATAACATTAGAGCGCGGCGGCAATCGCGTTGCAGGCCGGGCAACTGTTGTCTGGCCGTACCATGGCGAAACCGGCTTGTGGGTCGGCCCCGTACAACGTGGAGTCCACATTCCAGATGATGAAGATGCGCACACGGCCACTGTTGCGGGCGAGCGTCGCAGCCTGGGCCAACCACTCGGCCTGTTCGGCGACGGACGTGTTCACCGCCCACTCGAAGCCCGCCGGGAGCGGCCCGTAACCATCGGCAGAGAGGTAGCCGATTTCGGTGAAGCACAGCGGCTTGCTCGGGAATACGCTACTGTAGGTGCTCACCATGCCGTTGTAGTAGCGGCTGTAGTGGCCACTGTTACCGCGCGGGTCGCCGCTCGATTGCGTTGGCGGGACGATGCCTTCGTTATAGTGGATGCCCACACAGTCCATGTAGTTGGCGGCCCCTGCATCGCGCATCTGGCGGATGAAGCGGTCGTCGTCGCAGCCAGCGCCGGTGCAGTTGCCACCGAAGAAGCCGGTCGGCGCGGGGGCACCGCTCACGACGATCACGTTCGGGTTCGCCGCTTTGATTGCGTTGTAGGCCGGGCGCAGCATGTTGGTATAGTTCGCGCCGCTAATCTGGCCGCTGGGCCATTCGCGGTCGATGTTAGCTTCGTTCCACACTTCGATGGCATCTGGCCCGAGGGCGGCAACACCACCAAGGTAATTTGCGAAGTCCTGATAGTACTGGTCTGGGTTGTTGCGAACCTGGTTCGGGTCGCCGAGGATGCTCAGCAATACCTTAAAGCCCCGGCTGCGGGCGCTATCGATGGCACCTTGGGCCGTGCTGGGCGGGTCGCCCTGGTTATAACGAACCTGAATTTTCGCCCAGGTCATACCGGTTTGGCGCATGAGGTCGGGGTAGGCGAAGGCGAACACCTGCCCACCAAGTTCGAAGCCACCCGCAGCCGCGTCGCCACCGGAGCTAGGCGGTGGTGTGTCGCCGCCACCGGCATCACCGCCACTATCGCCACCGCCACTGTCGCCGCCGCCATCGCTTGGGGGTGGGGTGCCGGTGCCGCCAGGGATGTTGAGTACCTGGCCCACGAAGATGAG
>CAYSVE010000259.1:0-2281 GCA_964434365.1 uncultured Anaerolineaceae bacterium
GGCCACCCAACATCTTATCGACTGTGGGCGCAAGCGCATCGGCATTATCACGGGCAACTTCGATGTCGCCGACGCCGAATCTCACCTACGGTTTGCGGGCTACCGGGCCGCGCTCGATGCGGCAGGCATACCCTACGAGGACAAACTGCTGGTCCGCTCGCAGTACAACCCGGCCAGCGGCAGGGCCGCGACGCAGCGCCTGCTGCAACAGGCCCCAGACATCGACGCGATTTTCGTCTCGCATAGCGACATGGTCGCGATGGTGAGCATCGAAGTGCTGCGCGGCATGGGCCGCAACGTGCCCAACGATGTTGCCGTCATCGGTTTCGACAACATTTCGATGGCAGAGCACCTCGCCGTCCCGCTTACGACGGTTAGCCAGGAAATCCAGCAGCAAGGTATTGATCTCCTGGTGAGCACACTCATGGATTTGATCAAGGGTTTGCCGCCGACGGTCATCACGACGCAGGGCAAGCTGATGATTCGGCAATCGAGCGGGTGCCGACAAGAAATGAGCACCGAGTAGTTACGGAAGATTATTTTTTTGAAGCCGCAAACGATGATATTTTGCCACACGATTCGCTACCCCATTCGCACCCAACCGCCCGCGCGGGCGTTGTCCTGCGCGGTAGCGTTTTTCAATGCTTACCACGTCGGCTTCTTTGTAGCTAAGGAAGGGGGCCACGGACTGTGATGAATTACCGCATGCGTTATCTGTCCTATCGTAACAAGTTCCGCGTGTTAGTCTTATTGTTGTAGGAGGTGAAAAACCAACGTTAGTAAGCTGAACCACCCAAACAATCGTTAAATGTGTGAAATTTGTATTCCATAAGGAGCATATACCCTATGTCACGCAATAAGTTCTTGATTTTTGTTTTGGTCGCGCTTTTGGCGCTCACATCGTTTAGCACTGCACTGGCCCAGGATGAACCCGACTTCGGGGCGGTGATGGCCACCATGGCCGACGCCGACTTCACCTGCCCCGAGGGCGAGGCTGAAATCACGGTAGCGGTGGGCGCGGTTGGCCTCGAGGTCGAGTTCTTCGACGCGGCAGCGGCCATCTACGAAGAAGCCTGCCCCAACGTGGCCATCGACTTCTCGCAGAACCCCGCCAGCGCGACCGACATCCTGAACCTGTACTTGCAGCTTTGGGAAGCCGAAAGCCCGGACGTGGACATCTTCCAGGTAGACGTGATTTGGCCGGCGATCATCGCCCCGCATGTGGTGGACATGAACGAGTTCGCGACGCAGGAAACCATCGACAACATCTTCAGCGACATGATCACCGGTCAGACGGTGGACGGTCGTTTGGTGGCGCTGCCGTGGTTCTCCGACGCGGCGGGCCTGTACTACCGCACCGACTTGCTGGACAAGTATGGCCTGGACGTGCCGACCACCTGGGAAGAACTCGAAGAAGCCGCTGAGATCATCCAGGAAGGTGAAGTTGCCGAGGGTAACGAGGAATTCACTGGCTTTGTGTGGCAGGGTAACGACTACGAAGGCCTGACCTGCGACGCCCACGAGTGGCTCGTTTCCACCACTGGCGATTCCTTCATCACCGTAGACGGTGAGGTGAACGTGACCGACCCGGCCTTCGTCGAGTTGGTGGGTATGGCTGCCGACTGGGTTGGCGGCATCAGCCCAGAGGGTGTGACCACCTACCAGGAAGAGGAAAGCCGCAATGTGTTCCAGAGCGGTAACGCGGCCTTCCTGCGCAACTGGCCGTATGTGTTCCCGCTTGCCAGCGGCGACGAGAGCGCTATCGCCGGTGAGTTCGCCTGGGTGCCGCTGCCGGATGGCGGTAACCGTGTGGGTGCCTGCCTCGGTGGCTGGCAGATCGCCGTGAGCCGTTACAGCGACAACCCTGACGCCGGTGTGGCCTTCGCCGAGTTCCTTACCAGCTACGAGTCGCAGCGTGCGCGCGCCCTGCTGCTCGGCCTGCTGCCGACCCGCCCGGCTGTGTACGAAGACGCCGATGTGGCAGCGAACCCGCTGTTCGCGGCTGCGGGTCCCATCCTCGGTACGGCCTACCCGCGCCCGTCCGTGATCACCGGCGACCGCTACGCGGAAGCTAGCGCCATCTTCTCCGGTGCGATCCACGACATCATCACCGGCCAGGTGAGCGCCGAAGACGGCCTCGCCGACCTGGAAGCCGCGCTTGAGGACTTCATCGCCGAGGGTGCGTAGCCTTCAGCTATCACTCTAAGTTGATTTAAAAGAACTGGGGAGTGTTTGGCATTGTTGTCCTGAACACTCCCCTTTTCATCAATACAGTTTTCTT
>CAYSVE010000259.1:2291-7853 GCA_964434365.1 uncultured Anaerolineaceae bacterium
TGGAGGCTTTATGTCAGAAATTTCAATGGATGGACAGGCGACCAGCCAACAAGAGCAAATGGGCCGGATCGTCGCGGGCTTGTTTGCCATCATCGGCATTGGCATGATTATCGCGTTCACCATCACGGTGATCAATAACCCCACCATCACCGGTGAACAGACGATTAATCGCGTCATCCTCAACTTTTTGGATGGCTACGGCCTCATCAGCCCATTTCTGGTGCTGGGGTTGGGCCTCCTGTTTTTAAACTTCTCGCGTCAGCTTTTCGCCCGCGACCGCATTACGTCGGGCTGGGCGCAACTGGCGATGCTGTGGTCCACGATTTTCGCGATTCTCATTTTCTTCATCCACATCTTCCAGGTGGGCACGACGAACCTCGGTGCCGACGCCGATGATCGGGTGTCGTTGAATTGGGTGCTGCTCATCAGCATGGTGGTGGTTGCTGCCGTGGCCGGGTGGGTTTGGCGCTGGCTGTTGGCACACCGTCAGGCGGTGTTCAACGTGGGTGAAGAAACGATCGCCAGCCGCGAGAGCCTCGTTGCGTGGAACCTGTTGATCCCCACGGTGGCCGTGCTGTTGTTGGTTGCTGCGCGCCCGCTAGAGCGCACGTTCATCGGTAGCCTTACCGACCGCACCTTCGCCGGTGACGCCGACGAGGCCGTGAACTTCATCGGCATCCAAAATTACGTTACGCTGCTGTCCTTCCGCTTAGATAACGTCGACTGTGTGCGCGACGATGCCGGCGAGTGCACCACCCGCCTCATCGAAGACGAGTTCGACGAGGCCGTGACTGTGAGCATCGACCTCGATGCTATCGAGGCCTTAGAGCCAACCGCGCTCGACGTCGGCATCGACTTCTTCACGACCGACGCGATCAACGGCTTGCTGGCAGAAAACGAAGACCTCGGCCCCGCGCTGGCTGCCGTTATCCAGGCTGAGATCGCCGAAGAAACCGGCGAAGAACCGAGTGAGGTGGTGGTGCAGAGTGTCGTCGAGGGGAACCTCGTCGAGGTGGTGGCCGATGGCGAAACGCTACAAGTTCCCGTCACCGAGCGCCTGACCAACCTCGAAGGCGTCGACCTCTCGGGGGTGGATTTGAACTATGCCGATTCGGTAGAACTGGGTGGCCTCAACACCTATCGCCTGCGCAGCCGCACCCTGCGCGGCGAACTCGAAACGGTTGTAGGCGTGGAGTACGATGTCGAGAACGACGCGACGATCGATGATATTTCGGTCGATGGCTTTAGCGACTTCGGCACGATGAACGCGACCATCACCCGGCTGGTGAGCAACGAGGAAGTCGTTTACGAAAACCCGCGCGATACCGTCGGCGAGGCGTACCGCAACTACTCTGCGGTGAGCACCTTCAACATGTTTGGTAATCGCTACATCCTCAGCGCGCGCGACGCGGCCTTCTTCACGGCGATTGGCAATACGCTGTTCTTCACTTTCGTGACGGTGATTGCGGAACTCATTTTGGGCCTGATTATCGCCCTCACGGTGAATTCGGAGTTCCCTGGCCGTGGCATCATGCGCGCCGCGATGCTCATCCCGTGGGCCATCCCGACGGTGGTATCGGCGAAGTTGTGGGAGTATATGCTGCTAGACAATCGAACGGGTGTCATCAACGACATGCTCATCCGCTTCGGCGTTATCGATTCGTCTGTCGCGTGGATCGCCAACGCGGATACGCGCATCTGGTCGCTCATTTTTGTGGACGTTTGGAAGACGACACCGTTCATGGCGTTGCTCATCCTCGCCGGGTTGCAGACGATACCCAGCGATGTGTACGAAGCCGCCGATGTGGACGGGGCCGGTTGGTTCCGCAAGTTCTTTAGTATTACGCTGCCGCTGCTGCGCCCGACAATTGCTGTGGCGCTGGTCTTCCGCACGTTGGATGCCGTGCGCGCGTTCGACGTCTTCGATGTACTCGTGGGTCGCTCGCTTCAGTCGATGGCAACGTACAACCAGTTTGTACTGGTGGAAACCCAGGAGTTCGGGTATGCGTCAGCCATTGGGGTGACGATGTTCATCATCATTATGATATTTACCGTCATTTACGTGCAAGCCCTAGGAGTGGATGCTGAATAATGGAAAACATAGATCGCAAACAAGTCGTTTCGATTGCGCGCCAGGTTGGCTTCTGGTTGCTCATTATCCTTATCCTCATCTTCACGCTGGGGCCGTTTTACTGGGCGATTGTCGGCTCGTTTAAGAGCGAGGCGGAGATCAAAAGCCCGCCCGCGACGTATATCCCCAACCAGGTGGTACTCAACAACTACTGGGGCACGTTCATCGAGCCGGTATCGAACCAGCTTAGCGAGCGCGGTGTGCTGCGGAACACGCAGTTCCTCCGTGGGTTGTTCAACAGTGCGCTCGTCTCGGGCGTGACGGTGTTGGTATCGCTGGTGGTGGGGTCGTTCGCGGCGTACGCCATCGGGCGCTTGCGCTTCAGGGGTCGCACATTGATGTTGTACCTCGTGCTGGCAATGACGATGTTCCCGCTCATCTCGATTTTGTCTGGCTTGTTCACCATTACCCGCGAGCTGGGCGTATTCGGGTCGTTGTCGTCGCTCATCATCACGTACCCCATCTTCACGTTGCCGTTTACGGTGTGGGTGCTGGTGAGCTTCTTCCGCGGGCTACCGGCAGAACTGGAACAGGCTGCCCTCGTAGACGGCGCGACACCGTTCCAGACCTTCTACATGATTTTGCTACCGCTGACCGCCCCAGCCCTCGTGACGACGGGCCTGCTGGCGTTCATCAGCGCGTGGAACGAGTACCTGTTGGCCGTGACGTTCACCATCACCAACCAGGAAAACTGGACGGTGCCGGTGGCGATTGCCCGCTTTACCGGCTCCATCCCGCGTGAGGAACCGGTTGCCGAGCCGCTGGCGGCTACGGTCATCGTGACGATTCCGTTGGTGTTTTTGGTGCTCATCTTCCAGCGCCGCATCATTCAGGGTCTTACGGCGGGTGCAGTTAAGGGCTAGGCAAAACCCTACCGCCCAACCAGGAAAGGCGAATCCCCGGATTCGCTTTTCTTTTGCCTATCAACAACTACGGGAGCAACGAACATGGCAAAATTTGCGTGGTGGCAAAAAGGTATCGTCTACCAGATATACCCGCGCAGCTTTATGGACAGTAACGCCGACGGCATCGGCGACTTGCAGGGGATCATTGACCGAATCGATTACTTGCCCACACTGGGGATCGATGCGATTTGGATTAGCCCGTTTTACCCCTCGCCCATGGCCGATTTCGGCTACGATGTGCGCGATTACTGCGACGTGGACCCGATGTTCGGCGATTTGGCGACCTTCGACAAGCTGGTCGAAGCGGCGCACGCACGGGGCATCAAAGTCATCGTGGACTTTGTGCCGAACCACACATCCAACGAGCACCCGTGGTTTGTGGAATCGCGCGGTAGTCGCGATAACCCCAAACGCGACTGGTACATCTGGCGAGATGCCAAGCCCGACGGCAGCCTACCCAATAACTGGGGCAGTTGTTTCGGTGGGGTGCCATGGCGCTGGGACGAAGCCACCCAGCAGTATTATTTTCATCAGTTTGCGCCGCAGCAACCCGACCTCAACTGGCGCAACCCCGATGTCCGCGCAGCCATGCACGATGTACTGCGCTTCTGGATGGAGCGCGGGGTGGATGGCTTCCGCATGGATGTGGTGTACATGATCTGGAAGCACCCCGACATGCCCGATCAACCGTGGATAGAAGGCCACGAGGGGCGCGGCGAGGATGACATCTACAACAAACAGCATCAGATCTACGCGGTGGGCTACGAAGGCATCCACGACATCCATGCTGAGATGAAGGCCGTGCTCGACGAGCACAACGTGATTAGCATCGGCGAGTTCTGGATGCCGCTAGAAGAGCGTATGGGCTACTATCGCAACTTCCACATGCCGTTCAACTTCGACTTCATCAACGAGGGCGAGCGGCACATCTGGGAGGCATCGTTCTTCCGCACGCGTGTGAACGCGATGGAGGCCGCCCTGCCCGACGGCGCGTGGCCAAACTACGTGCTCGGCAGCCACGACGTGCAGCGCATCGCGTCACGCTTCGGCAGCGAAGATCGGGCGCGCGTCGCGGGGATGATGTTACTCACGCTGCGGGGTACGCCCACGCTGTACGCCGGTGACGAAATCGGCATGGTAAACGGCGACATCGCCGAGGACCAACTGCAAGACCCACAGGGGGTGAATCTCGGCGTCGAACACACGCGTGATGTCAACCGCACGCCGATGCAATGGGACGACAGCCCGAATGCGGGCTTCTCGGCGGCGGGCGTCGATACGTGGCTGCCCGTGAACCCGGACTACCCGACGCGCAATGTTGCCGCGCAGTTGGCCGATACGCGGTCCATCCTCACGATGTCTCGGCAGCTCATCGCCTATCGCCGAGAGCACCTATCGCTAGCCGTCGGCGATTACCGCCCGGTCGATGCGCCAGACGAGGTGTTCGCGTACATCCGCCAGCACGATGACGAAACGCATCTGGTCGTCCTCAACTTTGGTACCCATGAACAAACCGTCACGCTGCCGTCGGCGGGCATCATCGTGATGAACACCCGCCTCGACCGCGAGGGCCGCGTGGAAGGCGCTATCACGGTGGCCCAGGACGAGGGCATCGTGGTTCGGCTGGATTAACGGCCATGCCGTCTGTGGGCGAGGCTCTCTGCGTCTCGCCTACGCCCCTACCAGGATTTACCCCGTCTGCTACGCAACCCGCAGAATAAGGCCCTCGTGCGGTTGCACACTCACAGCGGTTACATCGAGCGAACCGGCTACGCTGTTGATGCTGCACAACACCACCTCGGCCTGCGGTGCCACCGCCGATAGATCGAGCACCTGCCCCTTGCCGCCGAAGTTCAGCACAATGAGTAGCCGCTCGTCACCTACGGCGCGCTCGTAGATAAGCAAATCGTGGTCGGTGCCAGCCATAAACTGGATACTGCCCCACTGCAACGCGGTGTGTTCGTGACGCAATGTGAGCAGCCGCTTGCAGAAGTTCAGTGTAGAGTTCGCGTCGGCGGCCTGCTCTTCGACATTGGACACAAAGGTCGTGGCGACCGGTAGCCACGGCTGAACACCGGCCCCCGTGAAACCCGCGTTCGGGCCGTCGTCCCATTGCATGGGGGTGCGCTCGGGGTCGCGGCCACTGCCGACATTATCGTGTTCGCCGACGAAGGGGTCCTGGCGGTGCTCCGGCAGAATCCGCCCATCGAGCATGCCGAGTTCGTCGCCGTAGTACATGGTCGGCACACCCCACAATGTGAGCAGAAGCATATTCGCGGTACGATGATTTTCGGGGCCGTAGCGGGTGGCGAACCGGCTGCGGTCGTGGTTGCCAAGGACGATGCTAGGCACATTCCCCGGCTTGAGGGCCTCGTAGTATGCGGCAAGCGACTGTTGCATACCCGCTGCATCCCACGGCAGGGTGAGCGTTTCCAGGTTCATGGGTAGGTGAATTTCATCGTGGGCGTCGCCGTAGAAGCCGTTTAGCTCATCGAAGTCGATGATGTTCGTTTCGCCGATGAGGAC
>CAYSVE010000260.1:0-7801 GCA_964434365.1 uncultured Anaerolineaceae bacterium
AGGCCATGGACGAAGAGATGGCCGACGACGCCGAAGCCATGGACGAGGAAATGGCCGACGACGCCGAAGCCATGGACGAAGAGATGGCCGACGACGCCGAAGCCATGGACGAGGAAATGGCTGACGATGAGGCCATGGACGAGGAAATGGCCGACGACGCCGAAGCCATGGATGAGATGGGCACCATCGTCGATGTGGCCATGGCCGATGAGCAGTTCAGCACGTTGGTAGCGGCTGTGGTGGCTGCCGACCTCGCCGAAACGCTTGCCGGTGAGGGGTCGTTCACGGTGTTCGCGCCCACCGACGATGCCTTTGCTGCCGCCCTCGAAGCCCTTGAGATAGAAGCCGAGGCACTCCTCGAAGATACCGAACTGCTCACCTCGGTGCTGACGTACCACGTGGTGGCCGATGTCGTGATGTCCGAGGCCATCCTTGGCGCGGAGGAATTCCCGCTTGAGGTGGAAACGGTCAACGGTGCGACCATCAGCGTCGATGTCGTCGGTGAGATGGTCGTCATCAACGGCGAAGCGACGGTGGTTGCTGCCGACGTGGAAGCCAGCAATGGCGTGATCCATGTGATCGACACGGTGCTGCTGCCTCCGATGGCTGAAGACGCCGAGGCCATGGACGAAGAAATGGCCGAGGACGAAGAGATGGCCGACGACGAAGCCATGGACGAAGAGATGGCTGAAGACGACGAAACCATGACCGAAGAGGAAGAGGCGACCGAAGAGGCCAGCTAGCCCGGCCCCTATGGACCTATTGGGTCTGTGCAAAACGGTATAGCCTGTAACACGACACGAGGTGAGCTGCGCTGCGGCTCACCTCTGTTGTTTTAGGGCAGGTTTGTTACACTCTGTGCGGAAAAATATCCATCACTGGTAGGGGGCGCGATGGCTACCGAAGTAAGTGAATCACCGACTGTAAACCCAGCCGTGCGCTGGTTTATGAACAACGTCGTTAGGAACCCGATGCGGGTGCTAGGGCTAGCGTTGATGGTTTACCTGGCCTTTCTGGCGTATCGCAATGTTGCGACGGGCGAGTACACCGCCAATCAGTTCATCAGCCAGTTGATTACCGGCACAGCGCAGGGCAGCATCTACGCGTTGATCGCATTAGGCTACACGCTGGTCTACGGCATCCTATTTATGATTAACTTTGCCCACGGCGAGGTGTTCATGGTGGGGGCGTATGTTAGCTTTTTCGTCATCAACGCCTTCGATGCGACAGGCTACCTGGCGGAACAAACAGCCCTCGCGCTGCTTTTCACGTTGCTATCGGGCATCGCGGCATCCATTGTGGTGGCTTTCCTGCTAGAGCGCATCGCGTATCGACCGTTGCGGAGTGCCCCGCGCCTCGTGCCCCTCATTACGGCCATCGGCGCGTCGATCACGTTGCAGCAGTTGGCGCAGCGGCTTTTCGGGGCCAGCGTGCGCTCCTACCCCATCGTGAATTTCTACATCCCCTGGCCGTTTGCCGACCTCGAATGCGAAATGCTGGACACCGGCGAGGAAATCTGCCGTGGCCTCGACCTTGTTAACGGGCGCTACCCGGTGGATATCCTCGGGGCGACAGTGCGCCTGCGCCCGATGTACTTCGTGGTGTTCTTCGTGGCGTTGCTGCTGATGGGCGTGCTGTGGTTCGTCATCCAACGCACGAAGATGGGCCGCGCGATGCGGGCCGTCGCCGAGGATAAGCAGGCCGCCGCGCTCATGGGTGTGAACGTGGATACCGTCATCGTGACGACGTTTGTATGGGGCGCGGCGTTGGCCGGGGCCGGGTCGGTGTTGTTTTCGCTGTACAACCGGCAGGTATCGCCCTTTATGGGCTTCCAACCGGGGATTAAGGCGTTTACAGCGGCGGTGCTGGGTGGCATCGGCAACATCCCCGGCGCGATGGCTGGCGGCCTTGTACTGGGCATCCTGGAGTCGGTGGGTCCATCGTTGATTGGGTTACCCAACCAGCTTAAAGACGTGATCTCGTTCGGTATCCTCGTGCTTATTTTGGTGTTCCGGCCCACGGGTATTTTCGGCGAAGCCCTCACGGAGAAGAAAGCCTGATGACGTTTCGGCGGAGTTTGTACATCGCGGGTGGTGTCGGCGTATTGGCGCTCACGGGCATTTTTACGACGTTCCAATCGGTGACGGTTATCAGCGGTACCCCGTTGACGCTGAGCTTGCTGTTGTTGCTGGTCGCACTGTTGGGCACCGGTACCTATGCGGCCTCGCAAAGTCGCGAATTCGGGCTGGGTGCGATGGTCATCAATGGGGGTATCGGTGGGTTGGTGGTCAGTGCGGTACTGACGTTGCTGTACACGGTCATCTACAACGACGTGGGCAATGTGCGCGAGGGCATCCGCTTTGTCTTCCCGAATTTGGGCGCTGGCATGTACGAGTTGCTGCGCTTCGGCTTCGCGCCTATTGTCGGGTTGATCATTTTGTTATTCCTGGGGTTGGTCCTCGGTGGGGTCACCGGCCCGTTGCTGCTCATCCCCGCGCGGTACCGCAACCCGGTGCTGATAGCGATTGGCCTCACGGTAACGGTCGGCCTGCTAGAGCAGCAGGTCATCGAGATCATCATCCTCGGCGATGCGTTGGCGCTGGTTGGCGCGTTGGCTGCCGGGTACGTCGTGGGGCGGTTTGTGGGCCAATATAACCCACCGCTGCGTGCGATTATTGGGGCGGTGTTGGGGGTTGGTGTTGCGCTTATCACGGCGGCATTCACCCCGGCAGTTGTGCCCGACGGTGCGATTATCCTGGCTTTGCCCATAGGGCAATTGCTGCTCACGCTGGGGTTGGCTGGGGTGCTGGGTGCCTTGTTGACCGGTGCGCCGCGTGGATTGCACAATGGGGTGTTGTTTGCAGGGGCTGCCCTGTTGATCTTCGGCATCGTCAATATTCGGGATAGCGTCGACGTGATCACGGCGTTGATCACGCTTATTATCGTCCTCGGCGTGACGTTCCTCGAACCACGCCTGAGTCGCGAAGCCGCCGATCGCTATGGGGCAGTTTCGAACGGGCCGCAGCGCTTTACGCAGGGTAGCGTGGGTGTATTGGCCTTCGCCGCGGTGATGATCGCGCCGATGTTCTTCGGTCAGTCGATCACGTTTACGCTGGGGCAGGTGGCAATTTTCATCATTCTCGGCCTGGGGTTGAACATCGTTGTGGGCTACGCAGGCCTACTGGACCTCGGGCATGTGGGCTTCTTCGCGATCGGCGCGTACACCATCGGCCTACTGACGACCCCGGGCCTCATCACATGTGGGGTTCCGGCTCCCGATGTCACACAGGACATGATCGCAGGCTGCAATTTGTTCCCGTTCTGGATGGCCCTGCCGATTGCCGTCGGGGCGGCGGCCCTCGCCGGGGTGATTCTGGGAATCCCCGTGTTGCGGCTGCGCGGCGACTACCTCGCCATCGTAACGCTTGGCCTCGCCGAGATCATCGGGCGGCTCATCGCATCGAGTGACCTGGCCCCGGTGTTCGGCGCAGCCCAGGGCATCAACGCGATTCCCAGTCCAGTTATCGACCTGTCGTTTATCAACGAGGCGTGGGTGTTCCGGTTCTTCAGCGATGGCATTTACTACCTCGCGGTGCCGGGGGTGCTGTTGCTCTCGTTGGTGACTGTGCGCCTTGTCGAAAGCCGGGTGGGCCGCGCGTGGCGCTCGATGAAGGCCGATGAAGATGTGGCTCAGGCGATGGGTGTGCACCTGGTGCGCTATAAGCTAACGGCCTTCGGCATCAGTGCAGCGTTCGCCGGGCTGGGCGGCGCGCTGTTCGGGGCCGGGTTGGGCGGTGCCTTCCCGAACAGCTTTACGCTGCTGGTGTCTATCAATGTGCTCAGCATGATTATCATCGGCGGGCTAGGGTCGATACCCGGTGTGATCCTCGGTGCGCTGATGTTGTATGGCCTGCCCGAGGTGCTGCGCGAACTCCGAGATTACCGGCTGCTGGTTTTCGGGATGTTGTTGGTGATTACGATGCTGCTCAAGCCGGATGGGCTGCTTCCGCCGCCCGTGCGCCAGATGACGCAACAGGGCCGTAGAATGTTGGACCGGGTGACAGGAGACTAACGACATGGCACAGGACCAGGAAACGATTCTCGATGTGCGGGGCTTGATGAAGCGCTTCGGTGGGCTTACCGCCGTTCGTTGGGTGGATTTGCAAATCTACCGGGGGAGCATTGCGAGCCTCATCGGCCCAAACGGCGCGGGCAAAACGACGTTTTTCAACTGCCTCACCGGGTTCTACCGCCCAACCGATGGGCGCGTGTTTTTCGAAGATCACTTCATCGACGGCCTGCGACCCGACCAGATAACGACCTACGGCATCGCGCGGACCTTCCAGAACATCCGGCTCTTCACGGATATGACCGTGCTGGAGAACATCATGGTGGGGATGCATACCCAGCTTAACGCGAACATCATCGGCGCCGTGTTTGGGCTGCTGGGCACCCGCCAGGAAGAGCGGCGTTCGTTGGAACGCGCGCTAGACTTGCTCGATGTGGTGGGCCTCAGCGGTCGCGGCGACGTGCTTGCGGCGAACCTGCCCTACGGCGACCAACGTCGGCTAGAAATCGCGCGGGCGCTGGCGAGTAGCCCCAAGCTGCTGCTGCTCGATGAGCCGACGGCGGGCATGAACCCGCAGGAAACCGACGCGATGATCGACTTTATCCGCAGGCTGCGCGATGACTTCGACCTGACGATTTTGCTCATCGAGCACGACATGAACCTCGTGATGACGGTGAGCGACTTCGTGGCCGTGATGGACTACGGCGAGAAGATCAGCGAGGGGACGCCCGAAGAAGTGCAGCGCGACCCGCGCGTGATCGAAGCGTACCTCGGCGCCGCCCCGCCAGGTATGGACGAGAGCATCCTCGAAGACACGGAGATCTAACCATGAGTGTGCTGGAAGTTAAGGATATTCACACGTACTACGGCAAAATTCACGCGCTGAAGGGCGTTTCGCTGGATGTGGACGAGGGCGAAATCGTGACGCTCATCGGCGGCAACGGCGCGGGCAAAACCACGACGCTCAACAGCATCAGCGGGGTGGTGCCTGCCAACCAGGGCAGCATCATCCTCAATGGGCGCGAGATCACCAATATGCCCCCGCACGACATCGTCGCGAACGGTGTGATTCAGGTGCCCGAGGGGCGTCGTATTTTCGGCAAACTCACGGTGAAGGAAAACCTCTCGATGGGCGCGTATCAGCGTAACGACGCGGCGTCCATCCGCCGAGATTTAGAGTACGTGTACGAGCTTTTCCCAAGGCTGAAGGAGCGCGCGTGGCAGTACGGCGGCACGCTCAGCGGCGGCGAGCAGCAGATGCTCGCGATCGGCCGTGCGATTATGTCGCGCCCGCGCGTGCTGCTGCTCGATGAGCCGAGCATGGGCCTCGCGCCGTTGCTGGTAAGGCAAATTTTCCAGGTGGTGACGTACCTCAACAAGGTGTCGCGGAGTACGATCCTGCTCGTGGAGCAAAACGCGCTCATGGCGCTCGAAGTGGCGCACCGGGGTTACGTGCTGCAAAGTGGCCGGGTGACCCACAGCGGCGGCGCGCGCGCGCTGAAGGAGGACGTGGCGATCATCGAGGCGTACCTTGGCGGCTGACCCGCCCATCCTCGACATGCTGCGCGCGGTCGATTGGGCAGCGGCGGGCTGGCCGGAGATTCCGCTGTGGGTGTTAGGGCTGCTCAGTGCCGATGAGGATAGACGTAATTGGGCATATGAGCGCGTGTTTGTGTTTCGGGAGTCGCCATTCGTGTTGGATACGCCCGAAAATCGAGATGAGAACGGTGATCTACAGGCTAATGTTGACTTGCTCGCAACCGATGCATTCGTCCATGCTGTCCCAATCCTCATTGCAGTTCTACAGCACAGTTGCTGTTGTGAACCTGCTGAGATCCTGTCAAGATTAGGTTTTATCTCTGCTTGGGTGAAGGATAATCGTTTAGATGCTATGAGAATGCGTCGTGCAAAGGCTATTGATGCGATACTCAGGCAGAATGTACTGCTATTTCTCTCTTTTCTAAATAGCACTAACCAATATGATCGTGGTTCGGCACTTTGGGCCGTTCACAATATATTGGAGAATAAACCGTCTATTCTTGACCGGTTGCACGCACACCTAGATGTTGCCGATAACCAACTGAGTCACGAGGTATTAAAGATTTGTGACTATCTCTTAGGCATTCAGGATGGCGAGGTAGGTAAAGAGATCATTAACATTATTTCACTTGCGCTCAAGCCACCATACATCGAGAAGTTGGGCGCGTCTACATATCTTCTGCTCTACCGCTCGATGTTACTACCTACAGAACAAGCTGTAAACTTACTGGCCGATGCTCTGGCCGCAAATACAAATATCAACCGGATATTTGACATTGCCAGCAGGCTTCTACAATCTACTTTCACAAATCACAGAACGATAAGTCCGTTGTGGGTGACTCCTGTGCGTGAGAACGACATAGTAGTACGCGTCGACATCACGCCTGGACCGCATTTCGAACCAAACGACGTTCTGCCCCTGAGTAACGCACGGAAGCAGGCCTTACATGCGCTAATCGAAAAAGACGAGTTTTGGTCAGTTCCGAGTCGACTGCTCGAAGTCTTCGGCCTGCCAACAACACGCGAGGGCCTGCAAACCCTCCTCGACGACGCGAATTAGTCCGCGAAGATGACCTCCTCGGCCCACGGCGCGAAGTCCGCCCAGGTGAGTTGGTCGCCGCGCTCGCGCCTGCTGGCCCCGTCCGGGTATTCGTCGGGGCACGGGGCAGGTTCGCTGCCGGTCAACGTCTGCGAGGCGACACGGCGCGCGATGCGGTCGGGCTGAGGCGCCACCAGCACGATTTCCACGGTGTGCTGCTCTCGCGTGATGTTCACTGTGAAGGTGCCGCCTTCGGGGTCCGCCCGGGAGTAGTCGCACTGCTCAAGCTCCACCCAATCGAGATTCACGCAACCGACGAGGTCGGTTTCATCGCCGCTCTCGGCCTGGTAGGCGGGCGCGAGGTCGCTGTGCCACGCGTGCCGCCGCTGCGACTCCGCCGTGAGCAGCAACACGCCCCGTGGTGTTTCGGCAGCGGGGATGTCGTCCTTGGAATCGGCACCGGTAGGCACCGGGTCGCACGCGTTGGCGATGATCTCGCCGAAGGCGCTGTTCACGGCGGACGATTCGACGGCGTTGAAGATGCCCGCAACCACCACGCCGATTACCGCGACAATCGCAAACACGACGGCACAGCCGCCGAAAATGAGCGCGGTCTCGCGGTTTTGCACCTCGCGCCGCTCGCGCATCGTATCGCTCAGGTTTTTGAAAAAGCCCATGGGTGGGTTTCCCCCGGTATGACGGAATAATAAGGCCATTGTACACACCGGGGGATTTTCGCGCGAATGGGGTTTTAGAGCAGGCTCTCCATGCCCTCGAAGAGGCGCGCGATGGCCTTTTCGGTTCGCTCGGGCGGCAGGGCATAGCTAAAGCGCACCCAGTACTTCCCGGCATCGCTGAAGTACACGCCCGGCACCACCACCACGCCGTACTCCTCACCGAGGAAGGTCAGTAGCTCGTGGGTATCGGCGTAATCGCCAGCTTTCACGTACTGCTCGCAGTCGATAAAGGCATAGTAGCCATCGCCGAGGACGTGCTTCACGCCCTTGTCGCCGAGGTAGGTCTTCAGCACCTGGCGGCTCTGCGAGCACGATTCGATGATGGTTTTGGCCGCCTCGCCGAAGCCCATCTCGTAGGCCGCGATAGCGACGGCCTGCGCGTAGAAGCTCGGGATGACGCCGTGTGATGCTTGGCTG
>CAYSVE010000261.1:0-7774 GCA_964434365.1 uncultured Anaerolineaceae bacterium
CGGTATCCACCTGGTTATGACCGTAGCGCTGGAGGATTTCGTACGCGCGGGCGGCGGCATCCTGGGCACGCTCGGTGAAACGATCGAAACGAATCATAGCATTGTCCTTCGCACTGCTTGACAGTGGATTAGGGGGCTTTCTAACTGGCTATCATCATACCCCGTCCTCATAAGAACATTGTATGACTGTAGTAGGCGAATTAAAAGAAATGCGGTGGGTGCCTACAACCTGCTGATGCGCAACCGGCGTAACGTCACCTCGGCCTTATCCAGCAATTGGTCCGTCAAATCGAATATGGTAGTCGTTTCACCATGTACGAGTTTCTCGCGACCGCGCTTCGCTTCCCACATGCCGTCGATGAGGGACCACGGGTTTTCATCGCGCGGGACGACATGAGCATTCACCAGAATCCCCCCCAACACCAACGGTAGGTACACGAACGTGAGGTCTGGCGTGCCTTGCCCACCGAACCACAGCAGCATGCGGTTCACATAGTTGATCTGTTCCGCCTTGTTGCCGAGGAACTCCTTCACGTTGGACTGCACGATGCGAAAGGCCAGCAGTGTGGCATCGTAGAGCATCGAATCCAACAGGTACGTCGCGGCGATTTCGCCGGGCAGCATATTTTCGACCTCGGGGGTGTGGGCCAATACCTGGCACAGTGTCTGGAACCAGCGGCTCTCCTCTACATTGATGTGCTGCTCCAGGGCAATGCCCTCATCGAGGGTGTAGCACAACATCTTCGTGATGGCGGCAGCTTCGCCCGGGTGGAGGGGCAGTCCGCGTTCGGCGTATTGCTCGTTCACTGCGTCGAAAACGAAACTGTAGACCGAAGTCGGCCCCATCGTAGCCGAAACGGCGTGGGCTGCTGCCGTCATCGACTGGACTTTTTCCACCTCGTTGACCATTTCCTCGTGGGTCCACAGGGTCTCGTACGTGGGTTTGGGGGTGTGGCCCATTCGTGGCATCGTCTTCGGCGCGAGGCTGAACGTGGTCGTCACGATTTCGGCGGATTGGTTCCACGGCACGACTTCGAAGTTCACATCGCGCAGCACTTGCAGTTTGAACGGCGACACACTCAGCACCGAAGGCTTGGCCCCCCCCGTGATCGCGCGGACCATGTTGCTATCGTCGGGGACGCGGTAGCGCACCGCCACGCGCAACGGGTATTCGCTAGCGGCTTTGGTAGGCGGCGTGGGAACAAGCGGGATGCGCAGCGCACCCACCTCGCCAGCCTTTAGCGTAATGCCCACCATGCGCTTCGCAATATCGAAGACGGCAGGATTACCGCGTTTGTCAGCTTTGGGGGGTTGCAGCGCGACCTTCACCTGCATTGGTTGGTCCATCATATTCTGCAAAATCGCCACCATTTCGATGGGCTGGTTCAGGAAGGCCTGCTGCGGGAATACACCAATCGCGAACTGCAACTTCCCGACGCTGATGCGATTCTTCGTGATCGCGCCAAGCACATCGGGATACATGAGTTTGGGTTGGTTGTTCTGGATTGGTAGCTCTGCCATGGGGAATGCTCTCACCGACACCCACTCTTTTGACTTCTATTTAACACCATAATACGCAACCAAGCCGATTATACAGACAAGTGCGTTACGAAAGATTTATAGAAGCGTTTGCAGGGAGTTGATCGAGGGAAATTTTATGAGATTTGTACAAGTATGGCCCGGTGAGGTACCGGGCCATGGTAGGTTGGCATTACTTAACCGCCACAAGGTGGCTGTGGGGCTACGACTTCTGGGCGAGGTTCGAGCGTAACCGGGATGTCGAGCGTTTCGCGGTTACGAATCACACGGACGTTGACCGTGTCGTCAGGGGCGGTGTTCATCACCAGGTACGCCACCAATTCGTCCATCGTGCGGATGCTGGTGCCATCCACCCCGATGATGATGTCGCCGCCTGCGCACACCTCGCGCCCACGTACAAGCACACTGCGCACACCCCCGCGAATACCGCCCTTATCTGCCGGGCTATCGATGGAAACACTGCTGACGAGCACGCCCACCGAAACCGGGAGGTTCAGCGGTTCGGCAAGCCCGCTGACACCGAAGCCGTCTTCCGACGACATCGCGCTGATGCCGATCCATGCGTACGTCACCTCACCGTCATCGAGGATGTCCGGCAGGACACGACGCACCGTTTGCACCGGCACCGCGAAGCCTACACCCTCGAAGGTGCCGCTCTCGGTGCGGATGGCGGTGTTCACGCCGATGACCTCGCCGCGCGAGTTGAACAACGGGCCGCCGCTGTTGCCAGGGTTGATGGACGCATCGACCTGAATGATGGACGGATTCTGGAAACCGCCGGGGATGGTCGCGGTCGCGATGAGGTCTGCCGACGGTAACTGCCGCCCCAACCCACTGACGATGCCGGTCGTCATCGAACTGGCAAGCCCGAACGGGTTACCGATGACGATGGCACGCTCGCCCACGCGCACACTTGACGAATTGCCGAGTTCCACCGGGAACAACCGTTCCGCGTCTATATCGACCTTCAGGATCGCGAGGTCGCTGTAGGTATCCATACCGACGACCTCGGCCTCGGTCACGAAACCATCGTTGAAGGTCACCCGCACGGCCTGCGCCTCGTTGACGACATGCGCATTCGTCACGATGTGTCCGTTGAGGTCCACGACAAAGCCACTACCATTGCCGACATCGGAAAACGAAATTTGCGCCTGGTCGCTAAGCACCACTTCGATGTTTACCACCGATGGCGAAAGTCGTTCGTAAAGGTTGGTCAGTAGCAGGTATTCGGCGTCGGCCTCGGCCACGAGCGCGTCGCTGACCGGCGTCGCGAGATCGGCTTGCGCATCAAAATCCGCGACAAGTGCGGCCAACGGTGTGCTTTCGACAATCGGCTGCGAGGTAGGGGATGGTGTCGCCTGGGGCGAACACGCCACTAGGGCTAGCATCACCAACAGCAGAGCCGCTATACGCATGGGGTTTCCTCCAACAAACACTAACTCAGGCTATCCCGCAATTGTTCGACCATCCGCTTCTGCTCATCGGTCAGGTAGTCGGGCACGGTGATGAGGATACGCGCGTACAGGTCGCCGTATTCATCGGTGGTGCGCAGGCGGGGCATCCCCTTCCCCGTGAGCCGCAACTTGCGCCCACTTTGCGTCCCTGCGGGTATCTTCGCGCGCACAGGCCGCGATAACGTGGGGACTTCCACACTACCGCCGAGCATTGCGGTAAAGGCGCCTACCTTCACATCGACATACAGGTCGTCGCCATCTCGTTCGAAGCCGGGTTCGGGCTGCACATTCACGACGAGGTAAAGGTCGCCTGCCGCGCCGCCATTGGCACCGGGTTCACCCTCCCCGCTGATGCGCACTTTCGTGCCCGTGTCGGCACCGCGTGGGATGTTCACGCTTTTGCGCTTGCCATCCTTGGTGATGAGGCGCTGTGTGCCTTCGTAAGCCTCGCGCAAGCTAATGCCGACCTCGTGTTCGATGTCGCGCCCGGGGCTAGCCCCGATTGGCCCAGTGCCACCGGTACGGCTTGCCCCACGGCTGAAGATCGAATCGAAGATTTCGGAAAATGGGATGTCGCCGAAGTCCACATTGGTGCGCCCCTGGCGACCCCCACCATTCGTCGGGTTCGTGAACTGCTGGAAGTTGTGGCCAAACTGGTTATATTGTTGGCGCTTCTGTGGGTCGCTGAGGACTTCGTACGCCTCGTTGACCTCTTTGAACTTCGCTTCGGCGCTGGGGTCGTCTTGGTTTGCATCGGGGTGGTACTGCTTCGCCAGCCGACGGTAAGCCTTCTTGATGTCCTGTTCGCTGGCATTACGACCCACGCCCAATACGTCATAGTAGTCTTTGCGTGCCATGTACTATTCCTCGTGTCTCTATGGCATGGGGGTATCGGCGGACTCCTGGCCGCTAGTATAGACCATTCCGCCTCCTTAACATACCCTGCCGTCCATAAGAAAAAGAACAGATAAGCGGCGCACTATAGCAATTCTTATGGGGCCGGTGCCCAGATGTGCAGCGTGCTTGTGTTCGTCCCGGCAGCGAGGGCCAGGCTGCCATCGGCGAGTTGCAAGGCCGCCAGGTTCGTGATGAGGGCGCCATCCAGCGGCAACGTCCACATTTCATCGACGCTGAGGCCGCCGTTGGTCACGGCTGCGATGGTGTCGCGCGATTGATTCGTCACAACAACTTCCGGCAGGCCATCGCCATCGAAGTCCCCTGCGACACCCATGTCGAGGTTCGGTGAGTTGATGACGTGTGACGTGTAGCCAATTTGCGAAATGCCGACCGGCAGTTCGCCGTCGCGCAGGTCGAAGAACTCTACGATGCCGCCGATGTGCGGTGTGCGCACGTCCACGATTTGCATCGTGCCACTTCGCCCAAACGGGCCAAAAGCCAGTTGATGCCGCCACCGAAAGCCCAGGCCGATCGCGTTGCTGCTGGCAAGTTCGGTGCCATCGACACGATAAGCGCGTATGAGCGCACCATTTGCACTGTCGCTAACCGTCGTCACGAGGTCGTCGGTGCCGTCACTATCGACATCGGCCCAAAACGGCGAAATCCCCTCGAAGACCTGTTCGCCGGGCAGCATCACACGGCTGATCTCGGTCAGGGTGTCATCGGCGGGGTCTAGCACGACCAGTTCGAAGCCTTCCAGGTCATCGCCCATAATGGCGTGGACGTAACGCGTATTGCTCGCGTTGGCATAGGTGCCGATGAGACCTGCCTCGTTGACCACTACACGAGCATCGGGCTGGAGGTTGAGCGCGGCGCGGTCCAGTTCGTCGCCGTCGCGCCACAGTACGAGGTCACCGTTTTCGGCGACGTAGGCGAGGGCACCATCGGCCACGGGCACCGGATGCGTGAAGCGGGCCATATCTTCGCCAGCCAGTACCAGTTGCGGCAGGTTCTCACCATCGTAGGCGGCGAGGGGGGGCTGCCCCGGTGGCAACTGCCCAATTTCGATCGCCATGGCCGTGACAGCATCGCCTTCACCGAGGGGTTGTACCGCCTGCACACTACCATTGACGAGCGCAACGACCCACATCGGTATGTCGTTCACCAGCCCGCCGACGATCCATAATGGGCGGTCCTCAAGAGAAATTGTTGTCAGTTCGACATCGGGGAAGCTACCCGTGCCATCGATAAAGCGGTTGCCATCGGCACGAGTGTAGGTGTATCCGTAGTCGATGGCCTGCTGCGCATGAACAGCCGTCACCACCACAAAAAGAAGGAGCAGTACAACCAGATTTATTTTTCGCATTTTCGTGTCTCGTGTGCAAAACGAAAAGGCGCGCCCTTTCATCGGGGCGCGCCTCGTGTTGGCGGTAGGGGCTAGTTGTTGTTGTCGGGGGTTTCCGTCGGCACGGCGTCGTCGCCGCCTAGCAACTGGTCAGTTAGGGCGCCGAGGTCGCCATCGTCGATGGATGCCTCGCCGCTTGGTTGCTGGAACGAGTCCTGGAAGGCTTCGAAGTCGAAGTCCGTCTCGGGCGCGCTGAAGTCCGTGTTCGGGTCTGCGAGTGCGTTGAAGTCGAACAGGAACGGGCTGCCGCTTGGCACCAGTGCGATATTCACGTTGTCGCTGAGGTTTTGCACGTACTGGTATTGGATGAGCGATGGGTTGGCGGCGATTTGCTCGCTGACGAGGCGCAGGGCTTCGGCTTCGGCCTGGGCCTGGAGGATGATGGCCTGGGCTTCACCCTCGGCCTGGGCAATGCGGGCGTCACGCTGGCCGGCAGCCTGCACGCGGATGCGCTCCGCCTCCTGCTGCTGCTGGCGCACGCGGATCTCCGCGCGGATGGCTTCCTGCTCGGACACCTGGGCTTGCTCGATGGCGTTGGTGAACTGGTCGCTAAACGTCACGTCGCGCAGCAACAGGTCGACAAGTTCCAGGCCCTCTTCGGCGAAACGGTCGCCAATTTCCACTTCCATCGCCGCGACCATTTCGGTACGGGTTTGGCCGAAGATTTGCGCAGCCGTGAAGCGCGAGGCCACGTCGCGGGTGAGGCCGCGCACCGTCGGGCGGACGAAGCCGTTTTCGTAGTTCTGTAGCCAGTTAACGTGCAGGATGTTCACCTGGGCGGCGTCCACGCGATAGATAATCGTGACGTCCATGCGCACTTCCTGGCCGTCGCTGGTACGCGCCCGAACTGAGTCATCGTCGCCTCTGATTTGCCCTTCGTTCGCTGTACTGGACATCGTGTACTCCTGGCGCTGGGTGGGGTACAGCTGGAACTGCTGCAAGACGGGGATCACGACGTGGGTGCCGGGGCTGCGCGGGTTTTCCAATTCACCCGTGAGGGTTTGGAAGACGACCGCGACTTCCGTCGGCTCGACGACGATCACGCCCTGGCTGATGAGCTGGAACAGTAGGCCGAGGACCAAACCAAAGATGGCGAGGCCCACCCCACCGCGTACCGCGCGGCCCTGCGAGGCCGAAACGACGACCAGGCCGATCCCGGCGAGGAACATTAGGAACCCCAGCAGCGAAATTACGCCCAGGATAGCACTAATACCACTAGTCATTTGACATTGTCTCCTTCGAAGACTTTTTATGCGCGTCTTAAACGTGCGTGCAGTATAACACGACAAGTTGAACCGCAATACAAACCTTTACCCCAATATTTAGGGGATTTAAAGGCGATGTTCAGCCGAGGGACCTTTTATGGCCTCAATGGGCCGGTGTACACTGGTGGTATCCACGCCTTCACGCTGAGTTTTCGCCATGTTTTGGTCTGCCCTTATGCCCTATACGTTGAATTACGCCCTGGCGTTGCTCGTCGGGGGTGTTTTGGCGGTGTGGCGCGCGCCGCGTCTCGTCGATGCGTTGCTGGTGGGGTTGGCATTTGGCATGGCGCTCGCCCACCTGGAGTATGTACTGCTGACCGGTCAACTCGGACGTTACTGGCAGTTCGCGTTCGGCGGCTACGAGTGGCACGGCGCGTTTGTCGGTGGTTTGGCTGGGCTAGGGTTGGTTTGCAGGGTGCGCGGTGACGATGCACCGTTCGATGCGCTAACACCAGCGGTGCCGCTGCTGGGCCTTGCCGGGTGGCGAGCCTGTGCGCAGGCCGGTTGTGCCTACGGCCACGAAGTAACCACTCTGGCCGACTATCCGCGCTGGCTGGTGGCCGAAGCGCCGGATATTTTCGGCATCGTCGCGCCGCGCTACGACACGCAAACCTTCGGGGTACTGCTGATGGCCTTGCTCCTGGCGTTCGTCGGGGTATTGTTCATCAGGGGGTGGTTAACCCGCCGACGCTTCTGGCTAGTGGGTGCGCTGTTTTGCGCAACGATGTTCGGCCTCGGCTTTTTACGTGCGGATTTCTCGCCGCAGCTTGGTCCCCTCCGCGCCGACCAATGGCTGGACCTTGTGCTGCTCGCTCTCTGTTTGCTCATGTTCATTGGAGTACCCTATCGTGAAAATGAAAATCGGCCTCGGCCAGATATACCCCAAGCTCGGTAACGTCGATGCCAACCTGACGAAACACCTGGAATTCATCGACCAGGCAGCAGGCGAGGGCGTCGACCTTATCGTTTTTCCAGAGTTGTCGCTCACGGGGTATCAGGTGATGGACATGGTGCCCGAACTTGCGATTCGTGCCAGTGGGGACGATCCTACCTTTGCGCGGATGCTCGACGCGAGTAAGCGGATGGATGTCGTCTTCAGCTTCGTGCAGGAGGACGCCCGCAACCGCTTTTTCATCGCGAATGCGTACCTCAGTGGCGGCGAGTTGCTGCATGTGCACCAGAAAGTATATTTGCCCACCTACGCTATGTTCGAT
>CAYSVE010000262.1:0-7768 GCA_964434365.1 uncultured Anaerolineaceae bacterium
CACCGAAGCCTACGCCGACGCCTCGCGCGTGGTGTTCACCGTTATCGTCGACGCACCCCCCGGCGAGGGCGTGACGAACCTCAGGCTCGATGGCGACCTCACCACCAATGCAGTCGAGCGGGGGCGTTTTTTGCTCGATAGCCGCAGCGACGATGCCCGCCCCGACCGCCGGACGTTCACCGCCAGCTTCCGCACCACCAAGGCCGACGAACCCGAACCCACCCCGTTCGACCTGACGCTCACGGCCCTGCGCACGAACGACCCCGTCGCTGAGGTGAACTTCAGCGCTGAAATTTTGTTCCGCGAGGGGGTGGTGCTACCCCTCGATGACACCGTCAGCGCGAGCGAGATAGACCTACGCCTGGAAACGGTGCGCGTGTCCCGGTCGATGGTGACGTTCGATGTGTGTTTCAGCGCCCCCGACGACGCGTGGTATGTCGCCGATGTGGGCCATGTCATCACCGATCTGTCGGTGGCGGAGGTTCGGCTGACGGGCCGGGTGCCCGACGGCGTCGCGGCGGGCGACCTCGTGTGCACGAGCTACTTTGCGCGCAGCGCCTACGAAAACGGCCCGCTCATGATTCAACTCGATGAGGTGTCGATTCTCGGGGCGCGGGGCGAGAGCATCACGGGGCCGTGGGTGTGGGAAATTATCCCCATCCCCGACAACAACACGGCCCCGGTCGTGCCGCCTGTAACGACGCCGCCACCCGCAGGCGAGGGGCCGGTGCCGGTGGGCTAGCCGCTACGACACCGCATTCAGCGACCAGTCGTAGTCCATAAAATCGACGGCGATTTGGGCGGCGTACAACCCGGTGAACGCGCGCGTTTCGTTGTCGTCTATCCACGGGCCGACCCCGTGTAACAGCGGGGTGCGGTCGCCGTAGCCGAGCGTGACCAGCGGCGACGCGCCGAAATCGATCGCGTACCACTGGAAAATCTTCGACAGCCGAATCTGCCGCCGCCCAAGGTCGATCTCCGTCCCCCTACCGTTGACGAACGCCACAGCCGCCTCCTGCAACTGCGCCTCGACCGTCTCGGCGTGGTAGAAGTGCAGCGGCGGGCAGCTTTTCGCGGCGCACACCAGCGCAAAGTGAATCCGTGGGTCGAGCGTGGGCATAACCTGTGGCAGGCGCGGGTCGGCGTGGTCGAACATAGGGCCGGGGATGCCGGGGTGGCCTTTATTGGCGCGCAGCACCCCCTGTTCGATGTCGTGCAGGCTGTAGAACTCACCGCCGATGTTGTACCCCTGGCTAAAAAACACCTGCCGAATGTTCGTGATGCGGTCGCGTTCGTTGTGCTCGATGACGGCGTGTATCGCGATGAGGTTGTACACGTTGATCCAAAATGCGAGGCGTTGGGCGTCGGTGCTGAGGGACGTGAGGTCGGCGTGTTGGAGCGCACGCGCGGCGGCGCAGTAGTCCTCGTTGAAGGTGTTACTCGCACGCAGCAGGCCATAGCGCACTCCCGCACCCTTGCAGGCGAGGTCCACGATGCGCTCGGCCACCGCCAAATACGCGCCGATGGGGTCATCGACCGGGTCCGCATCGCCCGCGTTGAGGGCTTGCGGGTTCACAGCGGCCAATAAATTGAAGATGCGCACGAACATGGTTTCGCCTCCCGTTGGGTGGGTTGTGCCTTCTATTGTAACGAGAGATTGCGCCGCGCGCGCAAAACGGACGAGGGCGGGGCTTTTACGCCGGCACGCCCACCGCCGCGCTCACGACCCGCATCACCGCAGCCTGCACATCATCCAAACTGCCGCTGGCGTCTACCCGCACGAAGCGGTCCGGGTCGGCTTCGATGACGGCCTCGTAGCCTTCGAGCACCCGCTGCCGAAAGGCCGCTTCGGCCCCATCGAGGCGGTCGAACTCCTCACCGAACAACGACGCCTCGCGACGACGGCGCAGCGCCAACGCCGCCGACACGTGCAGGTACACGGTGAGGTCGGGCGAGAGGCCGCCCGTCGCGAACATCGTGATGTCGCGCAGCAGGTCGAAGTTTAGGCCGTGGCCGAACCCCTGGTAGGCGAGCGTGCTATCGTAGAAGCGGTCGCAGAGGATGATACCACCGTCGTGCAGGTGGGGCCGCAACACTTCATCGACGATTTGCGCGCGGCTCGCGCTGAACAGCAGCAGTTCCGCCCGTGGCGACATGGCTTTGTTCTTGCTACTCAGCAGCACCTCACGGATTTGCTCGCCGATGTCGGTGCCACCCGGCTCGCGTGTGACGAGCACGTTCTGGCCGTGTGCGCGCAGGTGCGCCGCCACCGCCTTGATGTGCGTGGACTTGCCGCTGCCGTCGATACCCTCGAATGTGATAAACATGCCTGGTCGCCCTCCCGTGTGTGCCTATGTTAGTATGAGAAGGGATACCGCTTTTGCCAAGGTAGAGCACGGTTAAGATTTGATGGACGTTCAACTGGCCCAACCCCACGAGCACGAAACCATTGCCGACTGCGTCGACGCGGCTTATGCACCGTTTGTCCCTGCCATCGGCAAAAAGCCCGAGCCGATGACCATGAACTACGCCGACCTCATCGACGAGAACCGCATCTACGTGATACGCGGCCCCAGCGGCGACATCCGCGCGGTGATGGACATGTGGACCGAGGCCGACCATGTGCTCATCAACAACCTGGCGGTGTGGCCGCAGTTGCAGGGTCAGGGGCTTGGGCGGGCGCTCATCGCCTTCGCCGAGCAAACCGCCCGCGCGCAGGGCTGCGCCGCACTGGAGCTGTACACCAACGCTGTGATGACCAAGAACTACCGCTTCTACCTGTGGTTGGGCTTCGCCGAGGTCGAACGCAAGGCGCACCACGGGTATCATCGCATTTTTATGCGCAAGCCCCTCATCCACGACACCTGAGCCAACACCGCAGCTAGTTGATGCAGATGAAAAACAGATAAATCTTTATGCTTTTACTATGCTAACTTTATGTATTCGTTTACCATTGGGCCATCGCAGTGCGGTTTACATTCCTTAAGCAAAGGATCTGATGGATGACCCAGGTTACCCTACTTGACAACGATTACATCACGCTCTACTACCACGAAGACAAGCAACTAGTGCACCATGTGTACAAGAACGGTATCTACGGCGAGTTCCTCTACGAAGGGCTGAACGTCGGCACCGAGAAGCTCATCGAAACCGGCGCGTATAAGTGGCTCTCGGATAACCGCGCCATCGACGGTGTGACGGACGACGAATCGGCGTGGATCAACGAAGATTGGTTGCCGCGCACCATCGCAGCCGGTTGGAAGTACTGGGCACTCGTCGTGCCCGAAACGGCCATGGCGCAGATGAACATGGTGCAATTTATCGAATCCTTCAGCCAGCAGGGTGTGACCGTCCGCGTCTTCCCAGATGACGCCCAGGCGATGGAGTGGATCACCTCGGTAGACGAAGGCCTAGCAAGTACAGAAACAGAAGCACCCGAAGCCGAAGAAGAAGCTGCCGAATAGCCTGTCGCTTCGGCCAGCGATAGGTATACGCATAGGGTCGCCCACTGCGGCGGCTTTTTTATTTCCGCTCGGCTGTTCCCCCCCTGATGTCGACACCCGATACCGGTCGTGCTTACCCGTGGACCTAACCAATCGCGCATCGGCTCGATACACTCCAGTCATGCATTCAACGAAGCGAGGCAAACGATGCCCTACGAATTCGATCACCTGTTTATCTACACTGCGGCTGGCGCACCCGAGGCCCAGGCCCTCATCGACTTCGGCCTGCACGAGGGCGCACCCCGCCGCCACCCCGGCCAGGGCACCGCGAACCGGCGCTTCTTCTTCGCAAATGCGTTTATCGAATTGCTGTACGTCGCCGATGAAGCCGAAGCTGCCGAGCCGACCGGTGCAGCCATCCACGCATTGGACCGCTGGCAGGGGCGCGGCACAGTCGCGTCGCCGTTTGGGGTGGGCCTCCGCCCGACCGACCCCGCCAGCGAGGAGGCGGTGCCGTACCCGGCGTGGCGCTTCCGCCCGCCCTATCTACCAGGGAGTATGCACATCGACGTCGGCGAGAACATCGCCCACCTGCACGAGCCGATGGTGTTCAGCCTTGCCTTCGGCGCGCCCCCGGCGTCGCTGGCGTCGCCGCCACCGCTCGACCACCCCGCCGGGCTGACGGCCATCAGCGGGGTGGAGATATGCGGCCTGTGGGAAACCCGCTCGGCGACGTTGGCGGCGTGCGCCCAAACCGGCGCTGCGACCTTTCGGCGTGGCAAGGCACACCATGCCATGGTCACCTTCGATGACGGCGCAGCAGGCAAAACCCACGACTTCTCGCCGACACTGCCGCTCACATTCCGCTGGTGATGCTGCCCGGCGCAGGTTCACAGCACACCCAATACCCACAAATCGAGACACACACCATGACCGATACCTGGACCCTCACACAACGCACCGAAACACCCTATGGCACCATCGCCTTCGATGTGATGGGCACGGGGCCGCCGCTCGTGATCGTGCACGGCACACCGTTTTCGTCGTTCGTCTGGCGGGCTTTCGCCCGTGCCCTTGCCGAAACGCACACCGTCCACCTCTACGATTTGCTGGGCTACGGCGCATCGGAGCAGCCCGACGGCGATGTGTCGCTAGGGGTGCAGCCGAGAGTACTCGCTCACCTGCTCGAACATTGGCAGCTCGACCAGCCCACCGTGCTCGCGCACGACTTCGGCGGCACGACTTCGCTGCGCGCGCATCTGCTGCACGCCTGCGATTACCGCGCTCTGCTCGTCGTCGATCCCGTCGCGGTTGCGCCGTGGGGCTCGCCGTTCGTGCACCATGTGCGCACGTACTTCGAGGCCTTCGCAACCGTGCCGGACTACATCCACAGCGGTATCCTCGATGCCTACATTCAGGATGCCGCGCACAACCCACTCTCACCACAGACACTCGGCGCGCTGAAAGCGCCGTGGCAGGGCGAAACCGGCCAGCCAGCATTCTACCGGCAAATCGCGCAGATGGACCCGCGCTACACCGACGAAATCGAACCGTTGTACGCCACGATGCGCTGCCCGGTGCACATCTTCTGGGGAGAAGAAGATACATGGATTCCAATCGAACGCGGCGAGGCGTTGCACAGCCTCATCCCCGGCTCGTCGTTCACGCGGATACCCGGCGCGGGGCACCTCGTGCAGGAGGACCAACCGGAACGGCTGCTATCGGAAATCCAGGCAAGGCTATCGGGCTAGGCGTCGTCACCCGGCATAGGGTGCGCATCGAGCAGGTCGTCGAGCAGGCCGCGTAGCGTCGTCATACCTGCATCGCCGAGGATCGCCGCGTACTCCGCCTCGATCTCTAGCTTCACTTCGTAGGCATCCTGCAAAAACGTCCAGCCGAGGTCGGTAAACTGGATGATCGACGCGCGCTTGTCCTCGGGGTCCGGTTCTCGGCGGATGTAACCGCGCGCCTCTAAATCCTTGACGAGTTGGCCCATCGCCTGCTTGGTGATGCCCGCGCGCTCGGCAAGGGTGCCGATGCGCGTGCCATCGACATCGAGGTTGCTAATGAGCGCCGTGTGATACACCGACAATCCGTCGTGGCCGCGCGCGTGCAGCTTATCGAAGGCGAGTTCGCTGTAGGCGCGTGCCGCCCGCTGGAAAAGCCGCCCGATATTCTGCTGCCGCAGTGCGAGCAGGTTACGGTTGTCGTCCTTCGTCATGCACACCTCCTTGACATGATGGTAAAGTAGGTTTACCATTTCGATAGTCAACTTTGTTTACTATCATACACCATCGCGAATCCGCAGAGGAGCCATCCCCATGATCGTCATCCGCGTGAAAATTGCCGTCAAGCCAGAGGCCAAAGGCGACTTTATCGCCGCCATGCACGAATCGATTCCCATTTCCAGCGCCTTCGACGGCTGCATACAGTTCAGCCTCTACGAGGACACCACCGACGAAAATGCCCTGCTGCTGTACGAAGAGTGGGAAACACAAGCCCACTTCGACGCCTACCGTAACTCCGCGCACTTCAAAGACAGCGGCGCGGTCCT
The DNA here is from genome assembly GCA_964434365.1 of uncultured Anaerolineaceae bacterium. Classification (GTDB taxonomy): domain Bacteria; phylum Chloroflexota; class Anaerolineae; order Aggregatilineales; family Phototrophicaceae; genus CAYSVE01. The sequence goes on from CAYSVE010000262.1 coordinate 5,998, forward strand.
CTTCCCCTTGATGGACGGCTCGCCGGACTCAGCCTACTTCGACGCCAAGGTGATGGCGTGAGGCCCCTCGCCACCGTCACACAGCGCGGCATCACGTTCAACTGGACGTTTGCCGACACCCTGCTGTACGTAGAACTCGCCGCGCCCACCTTCGGCTGGGTAGCGGTGGGCTTCAACGACCGCGAGGGCCTTACTGGCACCAACCTCATCATGGGTGCAGTCCTGCCCGATGACACAGTCGTCATCGAGGACCGGTATATCGTGCGCCCGGGCTTGCACCAGGCGAAAACCGAACTCGGAGCCGACGATCGTTTACGGTACCCCGATGGGTCGCGGGGCTTCGGCAGCACCACGATACGGTTTGCAATCCCCACCCAGGCAACCGATGCCTACTCCCACACGCTCGTGCGCGGGCAGAGCATTCACCTGCTGCTGGCCTACAGTGCCGATACCGACTTTGCGCATCACTCCCGCGTGCGCGAGCACACCGTCGCGCGGCTATAACAACACGTTGCAGGTGAGCACCCCCACACACCCCAGGGCGCTTGCACCAACTTGATGAATCGTCGTGTTTTCGGGTTCACAACGCCGGTGTAGGGGCCCCCCCCCAGGTGCGCCCGCCGCGTTTGTAGGGCCAGGTCGGTGACCTGTCCGGTAGTTGACTAAAGGCATGCGGAATGGGGTCGACCACAGATTTTACGCCCCACCTGACGGGTACGTTTCGTGTCCTCAAACTTGAACCGCACCAGTAATATAAATATATGATGGACAAAGCATTGCCTCTAATCTAGGGTTAATTATTTCAACGGATTTATTCGGTATATTGTATCCATCGTTCCTTTATTGTTCCAGCAGAGGGTAAACATCATGGCACGCACCTATAAAGCAACACCCTTCAAGGCCCCCGAAGGCGCAGAGATCATCGGGTTGGCAATGCGCGTTTTCTTCGACAACCTCGAACGTGACTCGTGGGAGCCGATTCTTCGGCGCTATCATCTACAGGAGCGCGATATTCAGGATGATGCGTAGTACTCGTATCAACTTTTCCTCGATTTAACGCACGAATTGCACGGTAAACCGAACGGGACCTCCGCCCTGGTTGCCAACGGCAAGGCGATCGGCGAGAACTTTTTCGATCCCAGTGCCAACGGCATCGAAGCGTTTTTGCACGATGTCCTGAACACAGTTGTGGTGGGTGCGCTGCGCAACGTGCCCAGTGGCATCGGCTATATTGTGGAAAAATTGGGGCACCAGCACTACCGTGTGACGAACAACCTCCCCAGCGATAACGAAACGGTTTACGGTTACCTGTGGGAGAGTTGCCGTCGCTACCGCCGTGATAACGAGCGCTTCATCGTAGAGCCAGTGAGCGGGTACCCGGGTTCCACCGAATCGGCCGTGTTCGAAGTAAAGTGGGGCGAGAACGTCTAGCTCGCAGCGTTTAGGCCCCATCAACGGGTCGTCGGCCCCCTATGAAACGCCATTGGACGATACATGGCAGGCGCAGCAGGGGGCCAACCCTCCCCGGTTATTGCTTACATCATGGCATACGACACTACACCCGACCTCGCGACCGCGACCGCAGGATAGGTTGGTGCGCGGTTAACATTGGCCGTGTCTTCATTTGCCGCGTTCGCGCGCGGTGTTGAGGGGCGAGCCACGGACAGCGCGCGCGGAGCTGGGCTTTGGGGGGTCGGCACGACCTACGGCGTCTATGGGCTCGCCGCCAAGACCAATGGCGCTGGGTACGGTGTGTACGGCGACGCTGCCT
>CAYSVE010000263.1:0-7765 GCA_964434365.1 uncultured Anaerolineaceae bacterium
CAACCTGCTGCGCATCGAAGCCTTCCTGTCGTCGCTCTCACAGCAGCAACAGCAACGAGCGAAAGCGATAACTTAATTCCGATCTGGTAAGCACCGTCGGTTAGCCCAAATACGACAGTGACTGCGAAAACACTCATCGCCAGCAACAGGTAACTAATGGCACCATCCGCCGCCGAGAGCAACGCATCGTCGGCCCGGGACTCGGTATCTGCAATGCGTTTGCGAATGGGGTTGACGATAAGGCCTGCGACGGTATGCCGCAACAACCAGAAAATCATGATCAATGCAACGGCGATCAACCCCCGCACCGCCAGCGTCCGCACGTGAAGTGGAATTTGCTCTACAAACGACGTGTCGATGATAGCCTCCTTTGGCGTCTTCTCTGCGTTCGTTTGAGGAAAAGGCGGAGGCTAACACGATCTTCCTGTGCAGGCATGGGTCATGTGGTGGAGTTCGTATCGCCTTGCAATGATTCCACATCACGACGATAGGGTGAGCGGGAATTAGCGTAAATGGAGAAAGCTTGTGCACTTCTCACACGCAAAAGAAGTACACAAGCAATGCACAGACTGTCGATTTCAGTCGATCGAGTCGGCTCCTACCGGAGCGCCTCCATCTCCGCGGTAAGTTGCGGAGCACCGACGAAACCACCCATGCCCGCGGCAAAAACCCCTACGATGAGCGAGGCGAACAAGATACCCGCGATGGCGGCAATCGTCTCGGCAGCATTTTCAGCGATAACGGCTGCTTGCTGCTGCACCTGTTCGGCGGTCTGCTCGACCTCAGCAGCGAAATCGTTGACATTCGACTCCACCGCAGCGACAACCTGCTCGATTTCCGTCTCGGTGAGCGTGGTCGAATTTGCGATACCATCCTGCAATGCCTCTCGGTCGTTTGGCGTCAGGCCATCCTCTTGCGTGGCGGCGATGGCGAAATCGGCAAGAGCCTGTGTGAACGCTTCGTCATCTGTAACGTCGATCTCGATATCCGTGTCGGCAGACACCGCGCTAAGGACTTGCTCACGGACCACTGCCGGATCGATGCCCAAGCCAATTGCATCGGCAGCCGTTTCTACGGTTTCGGTAACTTCCGGCGCGACAGCCCCAACGAGGGCCGCAGCAGCTTCGGCGCTTTGACCAAGAAGGTTCGCCGTGCTGTTCAAGAAGCTACCAAGCGCCGTGCTGAAGATTAGCACAGACACAATCACGCTCATCGCCCAAACGACCAGCCCATGAATGGCACCATCGGCCTGCGACGGGATCCCGGCCAAGCGACCAGCCACCCAACCGCCAGCAAACAGCGCGATGAGTGTTGACGCCGCGTCCCAGATGACAAGACCGGTGCCCAATCCAGCTAGCGGGTCTTGCTCAGTAAGGGGGTTCACGGTGACAGCACCGACGGTTACGCCTAGCAGATACAAGGTCATCTGGATGACAACCCCGAGGACCATGCCAGCGACCACCGCTCCCCAGGAGATACGGTGGAGCCGCCCCGTGGCAGGCTCCACTACCATATCGACATCGGCGTACGTCACCGGACGCGCCGAGGGTGCAACGGGTGGATTATTGTTAGAGCGTACGGTTTCGGCCATTGTGTACTATACCCGAACCGCGCCAGCGGCCAACGATACGACGAACACTACGAGGAAGATGAAGAACAGAATTTCCGCGATCCCAGACGCGGCACCGGCAATGCCGCCGAAACCAAACACCGCCGCAACGATGGCGATGGCCAGGAAAATCAATGCAAGGCGTAACATTGTGAGTCTCTCCTTGTTGACAATAGTTAATAGATGACATCAGTCTAAGCAAGGCTAGCAGGTATTACCTGAGTGTAGTCGGGGATTTCCGTGTAGGTCATGTGGTGGGTGGGGTACGCCACTGTGCCGAGTATAGCAAGCACGTGGGGTCGTGTGATCTCGTACGAACCCAGTGCGTGTGGCATGTCACGATTTCATAGAAATCATCGCGAATTCCCGCCAGCTTCCGCTGCGTTTACGTTGGAACGACCTCTGAACGTCGAGAATTCTTGCGCTCAGCACAAACCTATGTTACATTCTGTGTGGTATTGTAATCATATGATCATACCACCGTCAAAAACAGCCTTTTTTGTTAGATTCCATTTGCTATGAAGACTGATCGACTCACAAGTGTGCGCCTGTACGAACAGATGGCACAGCGCATCCGCGACCAAATCGTCAATGGCGATTTGTCCGCGGGCGACAAACTCCCCAACGAACGCAACCTTGCAGAACAATTTGGTGTTAGTCGTACGGTTGTGCGCGAGGCTATCAAAACCCTCAAACAAGAGGGCCTTATCGAAATCCGCCCTGGTCTGGGCACCTTTGTGGTCGATGCAACCGGCGAGGCATTGTCTCAGTCCTTTGGTCTGGTGATGTCGCTGGGGCGTGAACAAACCTTACACGACGTTATCGAAATCCGCGAGTTACTCGAACCCGAAATCGCAGCCCTGGCTGCACAGCGCGCCACCCCAGACGATGTTGCAAATATGGAACGCGCCATCGAAATGATGGATGCCCAACTGGGTGATATCGAAGCCTACGCCAACGAGGACCATTCCTTTCATCTTGCACTTGCGAAGGCGACCCAAAACGTGATTATTCCCCGTTTGATGTCGTCTATCGTCGATCTGCTTCAAAACCTTCGACAGAAGATTGCCCTGGTCGACGGAGCACGGGAACGCGGCCAAGAACATCATCGCAATATCATCGCGGCAGTCAAAGCTGGCGACCCACAAACCGCCCGTGAGGCGGTGCAAGCACATCTTCGGCAAGTGCGCGAGGACAGTGGGACACAGAATGATATGAATGAGGAAGAAGATACTTAATGGCTAACCCCGCACTGCCAACACTCAGTGGAACCGACGCGGTTGATCGGGAACACTGGGTGCAAATGTACCAGCAAATGGCGAAGATACGCGCCTTCGAGGAAGAGGCAAATCAGCTCTATCTATCCGCAAAGATGCCCGGCCTCACCCACATGTACAGCGGCCAGGAAGCTGTTGCGGTAGGGGTATGCGAAGCGCTCCGGCGCGATGACTACATCACCAGCACTCATCGTGGGCACGGACACTGCCTCGCAAAAGGTGCGGAGTTCAAACCGATGTTTGCGGAGTTGCTTGGCAAAAAGGATGGCTACTGCCGGGGCAAAGGCGGCTCTATGCACATTGCCGACCAGGATAGCGGCAACCTCGGGGCGAATGCGATCGTTGGGGGGAGTGCCGGTATCGCCACAGGTGCGGCCATGAGCGCCAAAATGCGCAAGACGGACCAGGTCGCCGTGTGTTTCTTCGGTGAGGGTGCGCTTGGGCAGGGGTTGTTCTACGAGGTGATGAACATGGCCCAACTGTGGCAGCTTCCGGTCATCTATGTATGCGAGAACAACATGTACAACGAGTACACGCACTTCTCCGAAACGACTGCTGGCGAATTGATGGGCCGGGCCAAGGCATTCGGCATCCAAACCGAGGAAGTGAATGGACAGGATGTGCGCGAGGTGTACCTTGCTGCGCAGAAACTTGTCGAACGTGCGCGCAACGGTAGCGGACCGGCCTTCCTGTTGGCACACACCTATCGCTTTTACGGCCACCACGTCGGCGACATCAACCGCACGTACTACCGCGCAAAGGAAGAAGAGACCGAGTGGAAGACGGATCGTGACCCGATAAAGAATTTTGGCGCGTGGCTCATCGAAAATGACATTGCCGACCGGGGCCTGCTCGACACAATCGATTCGGAGGTAGCCACTGAGGCCGAAGCCGCAGTCGCGTATGCGCTCGATGCCGAATACCCACCCCAGGAGGAGGTCAATCTTCATGTCTACGCTGACTGAAGCCCCTGTTCGCGAGTTGACGTTCGCTCAGGCCGTTAACGAAGCGCTTGCCGAAGAAATGCGCCGCGATGAGCATGTCTTCATCATCGGTGAGGACGTCGCAGAGGCGGGCACGCCCTTCAAGGTGCTCAGCGGTCTTGTAGAAGAGTTCGGCACGGAGCGCGTCGTGGACTCGCCGATTTCCGAAGCGGGTATCACCGGGTTGTGCGTTGGCGCAGCGATGACGGGCATGCGCCCCGTCGTGGACATCATGTTTGGTGATTTCATCACGCTGACGATGGACCAGATGGTGAACCAGGCGGCCAAAATTCACTACATGTCCGGCGGCAAGCTCAACGTACCGATGGTGATGCGCACGACGTTGGGCGCCACACGCCGCAGTGCTGCCCAACACAGCCAGAGCCTCCACGCGTGGATGAGCCATATCCCCGGTCTGAAGGTGGTGGTCCCGGCTAGCCCAGCAGACGCCAAGGGGTTGCTCAAGAGCGCCATTCGCGACAATAACCCGGTGGTGTTCTTCGAGGACAAGCTGAGCTTCCAACTCAAGGGGCCTGTACCGGAGGGCGAATACACTATTCCGCTCGGCGTAGCAGACATCAAGCGCGTCGGAACGGATATTACGCTGGTAGGCACCAGCAGCATGGTCGATGTGGCACTGGCCGCTGCGGAACAATTGGCCGACATTGGCATCAGTGCCGAAGTGGTGGACCCACGCACGACATGGCCGCTCGACCGCGAAACTATCATCGAATCTGCGAAAAAGACTAGCCGCGCGATTGTCATAGACGAGGGATACGAGCAGTACGGCACCACTGCGGAAATCGCGTCGGTGATTGCGGACGGGGCCTTCTACTACCTCGATGCGCCCGTCAAGCGTATGGGGGCGATGAATGTGCCGGTGCCATTTTCGCCGAATCTCGAAGACTTAACCGTGCCCGATGCTGAACGTGTCGCTGCGATGGCAAAGGTGTTGTGCAACCGCGTTTAGCAATGACCAGTAAAGCGAATCTTTAGGAAAATCTTTTTGCCAAAAGAAGTGATTATGCCAGCCCTGGGTATGGCCCAGGATACCGGGCGACTTATCGCGTGGTTGAAAGCTGAAGGTGACCTCGTCGAAAAGGGGGAACCGATTATGGAAGTGGAAACCGACAAAACCACTGTCGAAATCGAGGCGCCTGCCAGCGGAACCCTCGGTGGTTTGCGGGCCGCCGCCGGGGATGATGTCCCGGTGGGAGATGTGGTGGCGTATGTGCTCGCGGCAAATGAAAGTGCGCCGGTTGCTAGCCCAATGACCGCAGCACCACCTCCGACAGACGGTTTGCCACAAAAGCCAGACCCGGCAGAACCAACGAATCTCCCTGCGACGCCTGTTGCGCGGCGAGTGGCAGCAGCCCATGATGTCGACCTATCGCAGGTGCCTGCGCAGGGCAAGAGCGTTACCCGGGCCGATGTCGAGGCATACCTGAGCGGTGGCAGGAACGGAGGTGGTGCAACACAGCCGAACGGTGTCATCCTCGCCTCTCCGAAAGCCCGCCGCCTTGCCGAGGAACACGGCTACAACCTCACGGAAATTGCCGGTAGTGGCCCAGCGGGTGCCGTGCTTGCCGATGATGTGCTCACGTATCGGCCACCTGCTGCGGCTGTAAAAGCCACAGTGCCCGCCACGCCCGCATCTGCCGTGCAAAACGGTGCCGTTCAAACAGGGCAACTATGGCGACGCATGGCGGAGCGCCTTACCGAAAGTTGGCAGACGATCCCGCACTTTTACCTCAAGCGTGAGGTGGATGCCAGCGGCATGATCGCATGGCGGCAACAGCTCAAAACCCGCAGCGATGTGAAAATTACGTTCACCGATTTGCTCGTGAAGCTCGTGGCGGCATCGCTCGCACAGCATCCGTTCGTCAATGGGATGTGGAATGGCGAGGGTGTTGTCTTCAACGACGCAGTGAACGTTGGGCTAGCTGTGGCCATCGAGCAGGGTTTGTTGGTGCCGGTTATCCACGACGCGGATACACTCGGGGTTACAGCCATCGCACAGCGCCGGGCGGAAATCGTCAGCCGCGCGCAGAACGGAAAGCTGAAGCCAAACGATTTACAAGGCGGCACATTCACCATCAGCAACCTCGGCATGTTCGGTATCGACAACTTCAACGCAATCGTGAACCCCCCACAGGCTGCCATCCTTGCAGTCGGGCGTATCGCAGAACGTGCTGTGCCTATCGATGGTGAAATTATCATTCAACCGCAGCTGACGCTCAGCCTATCGTGCGATCATCGCGCAGTTGACGGTGCCCATGGCGCCCAATTCTTAGACACACTGACGACCTACATCGAAGTCCCAATACGACTGCTGGACTAACTGTGGCGTCCAGATAGCACAATTAGCGTGAATACCAGCGTGTGTTGCGCTGTTTTCAACAACCAAATAAAAGCAAGCTGAACATTTAGCACGCAAAGGAGATTAACTTTAATGGGACGTGTAGACGGTAAATCCATTATCATTACCGGTGCCGCACAGGGCATCGGCGCGGCGATTGCCAAGGACCTCGCAAAAGAGGGCGCAAGCGTTTGCATCGCAGACCTCAACCAGGAGGGCGCCCAGGCTGTCGCACAGGAGATTATCGATGCGGGCAGCAAGGCTATCGCCGTTCAGGTAGACGTTACAGACGAGGCGTCTGTACAAGCCATGATCGCCAAGACAGTCGAGGAATTCGGCAAGTTGGATGTCCTGTTCAATAACGCGGGTGTCAATAAGCCCATGAGCATGCTCGAAGTCACCCGCCAAAACTGGGACATGATCATGACGGTCAACGGTTGGGGTGTGCTGTTGTGCATGCGCGAGGCGGCCAAGCAGATGATTGCGCAGGGACACGGCGGCAAGATTATCAACACCGCCTCTGCCGTGGCGCGCACGGGTTTCCCCGGTATTGCCCCCTACTGCGCCAGCAAAGCCTCCGTCATTATCATGACGCAGTCGGCAGCGCGCGAACTTGGCGAGCACAACATTCGTGTGAACTCGTTCAGCCCTGGTGTCGTGGCTACCCCCTTGTGGGACATGCTGGACAAGATGGAAATGGAAGCCGGTAACACCGAAAAGCCCGGCGAGGCTATCGAGGGTGCTGCGGGCAACACTATCGTGGGCCGCCCGTCCACCCCAGAGGACATCGTGGGCACAACGACCTTCCTCGCATCGGACGAAAGCGACATGATGACCGGCCAGAATGTTTCGATCGACGGTGGTTGGGTGCTCGTTTAGCACAGCGCACACAGTGAACACTCAGACTCAGAAAGGAGGTGAGGCCGGGTTCGTAGGGGCTGTTTTCGCCTCTGTGCGGACAAAAGTTTACAACCGCGAACGATGAAGTTTTGACGGAACAACGGGCCTGCCAACAGACCATGCAAACAGTGACCGGTTACGAATTGGACCTCGCCCGGACGCGCCCGCATGGCCCGGTAGGCAAGATGACACAACCAAACAGGCATCGATCTGGCCTAAGCCGAGAATGATACAGCTTGCCAAAAAGAGATGCCAGAAAAATCTAGTCGTGCTTTTGCTTAAATGCACGCTTTATCGATCACTGAAGGAGCCATCAACATGCTTAAGAAGACACTTTCAATTCTTCTTGTTCTCTTGCTTGCACTCACAACAGTCGTTGCTATTCAGGCGCAGGACGATGACATGGAAGAGATGATGGAGTGTGAAGAGATAAAGGGCGAGATCATCGCCTTCACCCCGGCCCGTAGCGAGCGCTACGTGAACGGCCTCATCACCGGTTTGCAGAACGAAGCCGCCAACGCCTGCTACGATATCACCATCCTGGAAAACGAGTTCAACCAGGCGCAGCAGGACCAGCAGGTGCAGCAGCAGCTTGCCATCGGCGCAGCACCAGACATGTGGATTTGGTGGCCCGCAG
>CAYSVE010000264.1:0-7747 GCA_964434365.1 uncultured Anaerolineaceae bacterium
GGCTGCCCCCAACCCGCGCGAGGCCCCGGTGACGATAACAGTCTGTGCATCCATGGTTAGAAAGTTGCCTTTCTTTAATCGTTGGCGGTTATTCTATCAAACAAACCCCTCGCGGTGGAGAAACCCAAAGCCAACCACCCCGTATATGTCCATGTGGCTACGCCATGTGTCTATAAATATCGTTAGATTTCATTAATTTGTACGCGTGCCTACGCAATGCGTCTATGTTCTAAGTTAAACTATAGACGATCTCAGCGCATCAAAATAAAGTAGGGGCTTATGTCGGAAATCATCGGTGGCCGCTTTGAACTTGAGGACCAACCCTTCGGCCAGGGTGCCATGGGCAAGGTCTACCGTGGTACAGACAAAATTACCGGTAAGCAGATAGCCGCGAAACTGCTCCGCCCAGAAATCTCGGAACAAAACCCAGAACTGCTGGAGCGCTTCAAGCGCGAAGGTGAGGCGCTACGCCAGCTCAACCACCCCAACATCGTGCGGATGGTGGATACCGTGGACGAGGACAACAAGCACTGGCTGGTGATGGACTACCTCCCCGGTGGCTCACTGCGCGATGTGCTGGACGAACGCAAATCGTTCACGCTGCAGAGGGTGCTATACACCGCCCTCGATATCGCCGACGCGCTCACCCGCGCGCACCGCCTCAGCATCCTGCACCGCGACATCAAACCCGCGAACGTGCTGCTCGCCGAAGATGGCACCCCCTCACTCACCGACTTCGGCCTTGCACACACCACCGACTCCACGGTTACCCAAAGCGGGGTCGTTTTGGGCACGATGGCCTACCTTGCACCAGAGTTGTTCAACGGCCAACCTGCCGACGAACGCACGGACATCTGGGCCTATGGCGTGATGCTCTACGAGATGCTGGCCGGTCATCGCCCCTACGACAGCCCGAGCACCGCGGGCCTCATCATGCAAATTACCACGGGCACCCCGCCCGACCTCGAAGAACTACGGCCAGACATCCCCATCGCGCTCGTCGACCTCGTCTACCGTATGTTGGAGCGCGACCCGGTGCTGCGGATGCGCAGCGTGCGCCAAATCGGCCTGGAACTCGAAGCGATTATTCACAGTTCGTCGTCGTCGATTATGCAGCCGGTGATGCCACTCGTGGAAGACGGGCGCTTCATCACACAAACGACGTCGCAGGTGAAACTGCAAACCACCACCATCCACCTGAGTAACCTACCCGCGCAGTCGACCCCGTTTGTAGGCCGAGCGCGCGAACTGAGCAGCCTGGAGGCCCTCCTCAACGACGCGAACGTGCGGCTGGTGACGATCCTCGGGCCAGGCGGTACCGGCAAAACACGCGTTAGCGTCGAGGCCGGTGAGCGCGTCGCTTTAAACTATATGGACGGTGCGTACTTCGTACCGCTAGAGCCGCTGGCAAGCGCCGACCTGGTGTATTCCACCATTGCCGATACGATCGGCTTCTCGTTCGCCGGGGCCGACCAGCAAACCGAACTCATCGACCACTTCCGCGAAAAGTCGGCGTTGCTGGTGCTCGATAACTTCGAACATGTGATGGGTGCCGCCGATTTCGTCGGCAAACTGCTCCCAGAAGCGCCGGGTGTCAAACTCATCATCACCAGCCGCGAGCGCCTGCGCCTGCGCAGCGAGCACGTCTTCGAACTGGACGGGATGCAAATACCACCCGGCTGCCGCGATGAGCAAGAGGTCGAAAGTTACCCGTCGGTGCAGTTGTTCTTGCAGGCCGCCCGCCACGTGATGCCAGATTTCGACCTCGAAGAGGGCCGCTGCTGCAACGTTGTCGACATCATCAACGCGGTGCAGGGGATGCCGCTGGGCATCGAACTGGCGGCGGGCTGGCTAGAAATGCTGGACATCGCAGAAATCGCAGATGAGATCAACCGCAGTATCGACTTCCTCGAAACCGACCTGCGCGATGTGCCCGACCGCCATCGCAGCCTGCGTGCCGTCTTCGAGTATAGTTGGAACCTGCTCGGCGAAGACGAGCGCAATGTGCTGATGAAACTCAGCGTGTTCCGGGGTGGCTTCGAACGCGAGGCCGCACAAAAGGTCACCGGGGCCGGGTTGCGCACCCTCACGGCGCTCAGCAACAAATCACTTATCCAGCGTGCGCCCGATGGCCGCTACACCATCCACAAACTCACGCGGCAGTTCGCCGAGGAGCACTTCAAAGCGTGTGAAGACGAGCAAGCCGAAGCCGTCTATCGCGCGCATGCGGCATACTACGGGTCGTTCGCCAGCAAGCTCGAACTCAACCTCGAAGGCCGCATGGAGCAGATGGCCATCGCCTCGATGGAAAAAGAGTTAGAGAACGTGCGGGCCGCCTGGCAATACGCCTGCGAGCACATGCTCCAGGACGTGCTCATGCAGTTGATGCAGCCCAAGCTGCTGTTTTCGTTGGCGCGTAGCCTGCTGCAAGAGGGTATCGGCAACTACCAGGGCCTCAAAGAGATGCTCGAAACGCGCGGCGAAACCGACACCGACCTCTACTGGCGCACCCGCAGCCGCCTGGCATGGATCAGCAGCCGGGTGGGCGCATACGACGTCGTGTGGGAAAACGCCAAAACAGCCTACGACTACTTCCGCCAGGGCGATAACCATCTGGAAACGGTCCATGCGCTGAACAACATGGCCTATGCACAAATGTGGTTGGGCGACTACGACGCAGGCCGCAAATACGCCCGCGAGTCCATCCACTTGTCCGACAAATACCTGAGCGACCTCAGTGGTGTGCAGTTCAGTGGCAAGGGCCACCTGGGCTACCTGGAATTTTTGGCGGGCAACCTCGACGAAGCCCGCAAAATCTACGAGGAGCTACGCGAAACCTCGATAAACAACGGTGCCTCGCCCATCAGTGTCGCCTACGGCGCGAACAACCTCGGCGAAGTCGTGAATGCAATGGGTGAGGTGGAGCGCGCCCGCGAACTCTACCAGGAAGCCTACGACTTGTTCGCGGCCAATAAACACCGGCGCGGCATGGCCTTTACCCTTAACAACCTCGGCAGCGCGCAGATCACCCTCTCCAACTTCGACGAGGCGCGGGCGCTCTACGAGCAGGCGATCGACCTCTATCGCACCATCGGCGACCGGGCGGGCATCGCCCACAGCCTAAGCGCGCTGGGGAACATCGCCCTGTATGCCAAGGACACGCCCGCCGAAGCCCGCAAGTACTACCAGCAGGCCGAGGAAATCCGCCGCGACCTGGGCGAGCGCAAGAGCATCGCCGAGTCGCTGACGGAAATCGCGATGACGCATGTGTTGGAGGGCAACCCCGATGCCGCCGTGTTGCTGCTCGACGAGGCCTACGACATCGGCAGTGCGCTTAACCAGGACAGCATCCTCACGATGGTGGACTTCTGCCGGGGCAACGTGTACCTACAAAAACAGAAGACGCCCCACGCGCGCGCCCATTTCATCGCCGCGATGAACCGCGCCCACGGCGGCTACATGCCGTTCCAGGTGCTGCTGAGCCTGTTTGGGCTGGCCGAGGTGCTCGCCGTGCACGATGACTGCCCCCGTGCCCTGGAAATTTTGTACGTGTTGCAACGCCACACCGCAGACTTCTCGATGGCGCGCCGCCTGATGACCCGCATGAGCCACGACGCCATCGCCCGGGCCGAGGCCGACACCACGCCAGCAGAACAGGCTACGGCCAGAGCACGCGCCGCCACCCTCACCGTGGACGACCTCGTCGCGCAGTTCAAGGCCGAGGCAGCGGTTTAGGCCCGCATCACACACGGAGTGTGCGCAAGCGCGCCCCTACCCATTTTTCCTGACCTCTGAAAACTTGTAGAGACAACCTCCTGGCCGTCCGCTGTAATCTGCATGGTATGATTCAAGCCCTCGTTGAACACGATGTCACAGGTGGGTGAAAAGACTGACCTTAAATTGCTGCTTGTTAACCCTAACGAAGACCTGTGTGAACAGTGGCGTATCCACTTCAAAGGTTTGCCCAATGTTGAGATTACCCATGGAGCATTCCAAGAGATTGAGACTTACGACTGGATGGTAAGCCCAGCGAATTCGTTTGGCATCATGGATGGCGGCATTGACGCGGCGATTACTGAATACTTCGGTGAACAGTTGATGCAACGCGTACAAGCGAGTATCTCGGTGAGCAGCCTATCGGCACCTGTATGATTGTTGAGACAAACCACCCGCAGCATCCGTATCTGGCTCTCACGCCCACCATGCGGGTTCCCATGAGCGTCGTCCAGACGGATAATGCGTATACTGCGATGTGGGCAATGCTTACCGCCATTCATAATCATAACCATAACCAACATAGCCCGCGCAAGATCGATAGCGTGCTTTGTCCGGGCTTTGCAACCGGCATCGGCGGTGTACCCCACACCAAAGCCGCCGAACACGTGGCGGTGGCATACCGGCGTTCCTTGAACCCACCGCAATCCATCAACTGGGACTATGCTGATGAGCGTCACTTTGAGGTCTTGCAGGCCAACAAACAACAGATTATCGGGTTCTTCAAACGCATTCAACGTGACCCCACAGCCGTATTGGCTGATCAATCCATCGAAAGCCTGATTAGCTTTATCAGGGGTTATAAAGCGACCCTCGCCAACTTCCGATATGCCCCTGGCCAAGGAACGTCGCGTCGTGCAAGATCGCGGGTGGGCGTGGGACATCAAGCGCCATTATGCCTACGATATGCGGGATAAGGGCTACGCGGTCGATGAGATTATCGCTGAGGTGGTCGGCATTCAAATTGAAGTATTGGAACGCCATTACAACGAATGCCAATAGCGCTTTAGTCGCACGCCCAGGGGCGCATCTCTACCCGCCTTTCCTAACCCGTTGAAGCTTGTAGAGATAACCCCTTGGCCGTCTGCTGCGCTTAGAACGCACGCCACTTCTGGCAACGCACCCCCAACCCCGGTATGATTCCACCTTGAGACGAGAGCATCGAGGACACCATGAGCGAGGAGACCACCACCAACGCCCTTAGCGCCGATATTCATCTGCTGGGCGGCTTGCTGGGTACCATTATCCACGAACAGGAGGGCGAGGCCGCCCTGAAGACCGTCGAACGGGTGCGGCAGCTTGCCAAAACCCGCCGCAACGACGAAAACGGCGCCGCCGCTGCCGACCTTTCTGCGGCCATCAAAGCCGAAGGGCACGAGAGCCTGCGCGTGCTCACCAAGGCATTCAGCAACTACTTCCAGCTTATCAACATCGCCGAAGATCAACAGCGCATCCGTGTGCTGCGCGACCGCGAGCGCGACGGCAACCTCTCGGAGAGCATCGACGCCGGCGTGGCCGCCCTCCGCGAAGCGGGTAAGTCTGCGGGCGAGGTCCGCGCGCTGTTCGACGACATGGATGTACGCCTCGTGCTGACGGCGCACCCCAGCGAGGCCAAGCGCAAGGAAGTGCTCATCAAATTGCGCGAAATCGCGCTGATGCTGGCGCAGCACAATCGCGGCTCGCTGCTGCCGCGCGAAAAAGACGCTATCGTCGAGGATATGGCCGAGCGCATCGAGGAGATGTGGCACACCCGCCCCACGCGCGCCGTCCGGGCCACCGTCGCCGACGAAGTCGACTTTGGGCTGTACTTCCTCACCACCGTGATTATGGACGTGGTGCTCGACATCTACGACGATTTGCAAGCTGCCCTCACCAAACACTACCCCAGCGAGGACTGGTCGAATTTGCCGTGCCCACTGCGCTACGCCTCGTGGGTGGGCGGCGACCGCGACGGCAACCCGAACGTCACCGCCGATGTCACGCTGCAAACCCTCGAAACACTGCGCAAAGCCGCGATGGCCGTCTACACTGCCGAAATCGACGGCCTCAAGGACAGCCTCACACAGGCCCGCGACGAGTTCAACACCGATGCCGACAGCCTGCTCACCGAAGAGGAGGCCAGCCGCTACCCCGGCGAAGTTTATCGCCAGCAAATGGTTCACATTCAAAATCAATTGGCTGCTGGGGCCTACAAGCACCGCGCCGAATTGCTGGACGACCTGCGGCCCGTCGTCGAGGACTTGCGCACCCATGGCGGCGTCCGTGCCGCGCGTGGACGCCTCGGGCGGTTGATGCGCAAGGTCGAGCTTTTCGGGCTAGCGATCGTGCCGCTGGAAATACGTGAGGACGCCGAACGGCACGCGCAGGCCCTCGATGAGTTGTTCCGCGAGTTCGGGCTGGCCTACGACTACCTCAACATGCCAGAGTTGGCCAAGCAAAAACTGCTCACCCGCGAAATCGACAATTCGCGCCCGCTCTTCCCAGAGAACCCAAACTTGAGTGAGGTTACGAACGAGGTCATCGCCACCTGGCGCATGATCGCGCAGGCGCACCGCGAGTACGGCATCCACAGTGTCGATACGGTTATCGCGAGTATGAGCAAAAAGCCCAGCGATGTCCTGGCAATGCTGCTGCTCGCACACGAGGTCGGCATCACCAAGCATGTAGACATCGTGCCGCTGTTCGAAACGGTGGACGACCTACGCAACGCCCCACAGACGATGACCGCGCTGTTCGAAAACAAAGAGTACGCGCTTTACCTCAGGGGGCGCGGGCAGCACCAGCAGGTGATGCTCGGCTACAGCGACAGCAACAAGGACGGCGGATACCTCGCCTCCAACTGGAACCTGTACCTCGCCCAACAAGACCTCGCGGCGACCTGTGCAGCTTTCGGCGTCTCGCTGGAGATGTTCCACGGGCGCGGCGGCAGCATCGGGCGCGGGGGCGGCCCCACCAACCGCGCCATTCTCTCTGCGCCACCAGGGAGTATGCTGGGGCGCATCAAAATTACCGAACAGGGTGAGGTCATCGGCTTTCGGTACAGCAACCCAGAGATCGCCCACCGGCACCTCAACCAGGTGATGCACGCCGTGCTCATTGCGGCGGGCGTCAATGCGAACAACCCCGCCGCCCCGCAAGAATGGCAACAGGTGATGAGCGACCTCGCCGAAGCGGGCCGCATTGCCTATCGCGACCTTGTATACGAAACCGACGGCTTCCTCGACTACTGGCAGGCGACGACGCCCATTAGCGAGCTTGGCCGCCTACAGATTAGCTCGCGCCCGGCCAAACGGAGTGCGGGCGGCTTTGCGGCGATGCGCGCCATCCCCTGGGTGTTTAGCTGGATGCAGTCGCGAGCGCTGATTCCAAGCTGGTTCGGGGTGGGCACGGCGCTGGCCGATTTCGACGACATGGCGCTGCTGCAAACCATGTTCGCAGAGTGGCCTTTCTTCAAGGCGCTAATGGCCAACCTCGAACTCGACCTTGTGAAGGCCGATATGGGCATCGTGGGGCAGTATGCCCAACTCGCACCCGATGATCTGCGCGAGCAGTTCTTCACACGCATCAAGGCAGAGCACGACCGCGCCACGAACACCGTCGCCGAAATTACCGGGCAAACCAGCCTGCTAGAGAAGTCGAAGACGTTGCGCACAAGCATCGAGCGGCGTAACCCCTACGTCGACCCACTGAACTTCATTCAGGTGAGCTTGCTGCGGGAACTACGCGAGACGCCGCCCGAATCTTCGGAACACGAATCGGCGCTGCGGGCCGTGCTGGCGACCATCAACGGCATCGCCGCCGGGATGAAAACCACCGGTTAAGTGCTCCAGGCACAAATCGGGTAGGGGCGCAGGCGAGACGCATATCGAGCCTCGCCCACACCATCTATTCACCGATTATCGTGTCGCGTCCTGTGGCTGTTGCATCACCGAAACACCCTCGCCACGCACACCCACCGGCTCCGGCTTCTTTT
>CAYSVE010000265.1:0-7733 GCA_964434365.1 uncultured Anaerolineaceae bacterium
CAGGCACGGTTGGGGTGAGGGCAAAAACGTATCGCACGAATTTGAAATGCACCCCTATAACCACAACCACCACACCAGGTACGCGCCCACGACCCAATTGTAGCCCAGGCACAGCGGTGGATACCAGCGTGCAACCGTCGTGTCGATGAGGGTGGGGCGGTGCAGTACATCCCATAGGCCATGCGCAAAGTAGCCGACGACCAGCAACCCCGGCACGGCCCACAACCCGCCGAACGTCAACAGGGTAAAGGCCAACGCCGCCCCAACTTCGATTTGTAGCACGCGCCGTCGCCCATCGGCGATGGCGAAGCCGACGTAGATCGCCGCGATGACCGCCAACAGAATCGCGGTCGCATCGAGCCGAAGCGGCGGCGGCAAAAAGGCAAGGGCAACGACGGTCAGTGCGCCGTACCCCACGCCGAAGAGCAGGTCTCGGGTATTCAATTGGTGGTGGCTCCGGTACACGGCCTCGGTGACGATTATGCCACAGGCACTGTGGTCGCTCATAGCAGCGACTGCACCACCGATACCGCCCTCGGTACGCACGCCGCCACGACATCCGATAGCCCCTCGCCCACCGCCAAATCGGCCACGCCGACACTCACGAGGTGTGCGGAAGGGGACGCCCCGTACAGCGCCATTGCGGTGAAGAGCAAGCCCCCCGGCGACAAATGATGCGCCGACACGCCGCCGTCCGGCGCAGGGTCGAGTGGGCGACATTGCACGTCCCCCGGCGCAAGCGACAGGTCGGCATCGACGAACACCACGCACGTCGCCTCACAGACCGCGAGGGCCATTTCCGGCAGCAGTTGATGCGCCGAAACGACGATGCAGTTAGGGGCCAGGGCAGCGATGACCTCGGCCACCGCCACCCCCACGCCGTCATCGCGGCGCAGCGTGTTGCCGATGCCGATAACGAGCACGCACATCAGTCGCGCCGCACCTCGTCGACTACCGTGCCGCAAGCATCCAGCAATCGAATATGCAGCGGCATCTGGCCCATGGCATGGGTGGAGCAACTCAGGCACGGGTCGAAGGTGCGAATGACCGCCTCCACCCGGTTGAGCATCCCCTCCTGCAAGGCGTTGCCGTCGACAAACTGCTCCGCGACCTGCTTCACGCCCCGGTTCATCGCGAGGTTGTTGTTGCCGGTGGCGATGATGAGGTTCGCAGCGGTGATGAGACCGTGCGCGTCGATTTGATAGTGATGGATGAGCGTGCCGCGCGGCGCTTCGGCCACACCCACGCCCTCGAACTGATTCGGCTGTGCATTCGCGCGCACATGTGGGCTGAGGATGTCTGGCTCGTTTAGCAACGCCTCGATGCGCTCTACCCCGTACAGCATTTCGATGAGGCGCGCGTAATGGAAGTGGAACGAACTCCAGCGCGCTTCGGTCGGCAGCGCCTTAAACCGCGCAAGCGCCTCATCGGCCAGTGGGGTGCCCGCCCGCTCGACGATGTTCAACCGCGCGAGCGGCCCCACCCGGTAGATGCCCTCCGGGTAGCCCATCGGCAGGTAATACGGCGACTTGAGGTAACTGAACGGCTCGGCAGCCTCGCCGATGGTCGCGTCGTAGCGCTCGATGTTCGCCTCGACGATTTCGCCGTGCGCGTCGATAAGGCGCAACTGGCCGTCGTAGTGTTCGAGCGCGCCGTCGGGCGTGACCAGGCCCATGAACATCGTTGGGAAGTTGGCAAAGTACCGTATTTCCTCGTCGAAGTTTGCCAACACGCCCTCGAACCACGCGAGAATATCGCGCACGGTCTGGCGGGCTGCTGGCACCCCGGCGAGGATCGCATCGCGGTCGGTTTCGGTGAGCGGTGTACTCACCCCACCAGGGACCACCCACGCCGGGTGAATCCGTTTGCCGCCCAGCGTTTCGATGATCTCCTGGCCAAACTTCCGCAGTGCGATGCCGCCGCGCGCGAGGTTAGGGTATTGGGCCAGCACCCCCACGAGGTTGCGCTGCGCCGGGTCGGCGTCCATACCCAGGAGCAGGTCTGGCGACGACAGGTAGAAGAAGCTCAGGGCGTGCGATTGCACCAACTGCGCGAGATTCATGATTTTGCGCAGCTTGGCCGCCGTCGGCGGGATGCGCACCGCGAGCAGTTCGTCGCACGCCTTGGCCGAGGCGACCAGATGACTGACCGGGCAAATGCCGCAGATGCGCGCCATGATCCCCGGCATTTCGTGGAAGGGCCGCCCCTCGGCGATTTTTTCGAAGCCGCGTAACTGCGTCACGTGGAACTGCGCGTCGTCGACTTTGCCCGCGTCGTCCAGTTGAATCGTAATTTTCGCGTGGCCCTCGATGCGGGTCACGGGGTCTATGGTGATGGTTCGGGTCATGATGTGTCCCTCCTTCTTTCGTGCCCGGCCCTAGCCAAATCGTGCCAAATCGCCGAGGTCCGGTTTTTCATCGGCCAGCAATTTATCCACCACAAAGCGGATGGTCTGCGCAGGGGGTGGGCACCCCGGCACGATGAGATCCACCTTCACGACCTGATGCACCGGGCGCACTTTCGGCAGCAAAGGCGGTACGACCTGCGTTGGCAGCCCTGCATTGACCGTGACCGTCTCCTCGTAGGCGCGCTTCGCGATTTCATCGACCGGGAAGACGTTACGCATACTGGGGACGTTGCCCGTCACGGCGCAGTCGCCCAGGCTCACGAGGTAGCGTGTTCGCGCACGGATGTGCTTGATCTTCTCGTGGTCTTCCGCGCTGCTCACGGCCCCCTCCACGAACGTGACATCCACATCTGGCGGAAATGTCTTGTTATCCACCAGTGGGCTGTACACAAGGTCTGCTACAGCGAGCACATCGAGCAGGTACTCGTCCATATCGAGGAAGGACATGTGGCAGCCAGAGCAGCCATCGAGCCAAACGGTAGCCAGTTTCGGGCGTGTCATGATTTTTTCGCCTCTCGCATGGTCTTCAAATAGGGCAAAAAGTTCGGGTTGTGGATGCTCTCCGACGCGGCCTTGCCTTTTTCGAACAGCGCACCGGTGGGGCACACCTGCACGCATTTGCCACAACTCGTGCAGCTTGCGGCCTCACCCCACGGCTGATTCAAGTCACTGATGATGTGCGACTTCACGCCGCGCCCGAACACGTCCCAGGTGTGCGCCCCTTCGATTTCGTCGCACACACGCACGCAGCGCGTACACAGCACGCAGCGGTTGTGGTCCAGCCCAAACCGCTCGTGGCTGAGGTCCACACTGTGGCGCGGGTTGCGGTAGTTGAGGTGGGTGTGGTCCATACCGACTGCCGCGGCAAGCCGTTGCAGGTCGCAGTGGCCGTTGCTCACACACACCGCGCAGATGTGGTTCCCCTCCACGAACAGCATTTCGAGGATGGTGCGGCGATAGCGTTGCAACCTCTCGGAGTTCGTGACGACCTCCATGCCCTCTTCGACGGGCGTGACGCAGGCCGGTTGCAGGCCGCGCCTCCCTGCAACTTCCACGAGGCACAGTCGGCATGCGCCGATGTCCGTGAGGCCTTCGAGGTGGCACAATGCCGGGACGCGCACGCCGTTTTCCCAGGCCACTTTCAGGAGCGTTTCGCCCGTGCGCGCACTGACGTCTTTTCCGTCGATATTCAGGGTTTTAACGGGCATAGGGTATCACTCCTTTATAATCATGTGGTGGAAGAAGTTTCGGAGATTAGCACAGGGTGGATACATTCTTTGATCGTTGATCCAGTTCTTCAACCCCACCCCTAAATCCGCTCCCCGTAAACGGAGAGGGAACTTCTCGGCGCATGCTGGACAATATCGGGCTCCCCCTCTCGGCGTGCGAAGAGGGGGCCAGGGGGTGAGGTCAAGTGAGCAACCGATGGTCGCGTGATCGGCTGGTGCAAATTGCTTCATGATTTACACCCCCTCCGGTTCGCGCAGCCGCGCTTCGTACTCCGCGCGGAAGTAGCGCAGCGTGCTGATGACCGGGTTCGGGGCGCTTTGGCCGAGGCCGCACAAACTCGTGGCCGACACCATCTCGCACAGGTCTTCGAGTTGCGCGAGGTCGTCGGCGGTGGCGTTGCCCTCGGCGATGAGCGTCAGTAGGTCATACATCTGCGCGGTACCTACCCGGCACGGAATACACTTGCCGCAGCTTTCCGTCATGCAGAACTCCATGAAGTATCGTGCGACCTCCACCATCGACGAGGTTTCGTCCATGACGATCATGCCGCCGGACCCCATGATCGACCCCAATTCGCGCAGCGACTCGTAGTCCACAGGCGTATCGAGATGCTCCGCCGGGATGCACCCACCGGAGGGGCCGCCGGTCTGTACGGCCTTGAAGGCCTTGCCGTCGGGGATACCGCCGCCGATTTCCATCACGATGTCGTGTAGCGAGATACCCATCGGCACCTCGATGAGGCCGATATTGTTTACCTTACCGCTCAGCGCGAAAATTTTCGTGCCCTTGCTGCTTTCGGTGCCGATGTTCGCAAACCACTCGGCACCTTTGCGCAGTATCGGGGCGATGTTCGCGACGGTTTCCACATTGTTGATGAGTGTCGGGTAGCCCCACAGGCCGCTCGCTGCCGGGTATGGCGGGCGGGGACGCGGCAGGCCGCGCTTCCCCTCGATCGAGGCCATGAGCGCGGTTTCCTCACCGCACACGAAGGCCCCCGCACCGAGACGAATATCCACCGAAAAGTCGAAATCGGTGCCGAAGATGTGCTTGCCGAGCAGGTCGTTGCGGCGTGCCTGCTTGATGGCGTTCTTCAGGCGTTGGATCGCGAGCGGGTACTCCGCACGCACATAGATATACGCCTGCGACGCGCCCACGGCGTACCCCATAATCGCAAGGCCCTCCAGCACGGTGTGCGGCACATCCTCCATGATGCTGCGGTCCATGAATGCGCCGGGGTCGCCCTCGTCGCCGTTGCAGATGACGTACTTCTGGGCGGCCTGCATCTTCGCCACTGTGCCCAACTTCAGGCCCATCGGATAGCCCGCGCCGCCGCGTCCGCGCAGGCCACTGGCTGTAATCTCGGCGATCACCTCCTCGGGTGCGTGCTGGGTGAGGACGTTGTGCAGGGCCGTGTAGCCGCCGACGGAGATATACTCCTCGATGCTGTCGGGGTCGATTTGCCCGGCGAACTCGCGTACCACGCGCACCTGCCTTGTGAAGAAGGGGATATCCTGCGGGCAAAACAGGGCCTCGATCGGTGTGTTTGCCTTCACCGAGTTCACGATGCGCGAGGCATCCTTCGGTTTAACTGACTGATACTTGATATCGTCGACGGCCACGAGCGGACCATTGGCGCACAGCCCCATGCAGCCGACACCCTTCACCCGGCAGCGCGACGCCTGTTCTTGAATGCGCACTTCGGCGTCGAGGCTTTCGAGCACGTTACGGCTACCAGACGACACACATCCTGATCCCACACAAACCCGAATCTCGTGGTCGAACGTGTTCTGGCGCTCGACTTCTTTTGTACGTACCGCTAGTAGATCGTTACTTTCCATTTTCGGCCACGCCTTTCAGCCTGCTGATCAGTGTCGTCGGTGTTTGATGCGGCAACACCTCGTCATCGAGCACACCTGCCGGGGCCAATCCACATGCGCCGAGGCAGCGTGCTGTGGTTAGCGAGAGCGCGTTATCGGGTGTGGTATCGCCTGCGGCGAGGTCGAACGTTGCCGCGATGGCGCGCAGCAGGTCATCGCTGCCTTTGATGTAGCAGGCAGTACCCGTGCATATCACGCAGGTGTGGCGTCCGAGCGGCCTCATGCTGAAGAAGTGATAGAACGTCGCGACGCCGAGTACGTGGCTCAGCGGAACGTTCAGGCTCGCCGCGACGAAGCGGAGTGCGTCGTCGTCGATGTAGCCGAACGATTCCTGCACGGTATGCAGCGTCTCGATGAGCGCGTGGGTCTGGTATCCGTGACGGCGCATCGTTGCATTGACGAGTAACCACCGTTTGTCGTCGGAGGGAGGGGCGGCGCGTAGACTTTTTACGGCCATCGTCGGCTCCTTTGGTTCAAAAAACTTTCCAACAAAGAAATAATTTTGTCTTTGGGTTGTGCGTGGGGGGCGCAGCGGGTGATCTGACGATCACCTCGGCGCATCCAAAGGATGCGTCGAGACGCGCGAAAGCGCGTCCGCTGCGCCCCTGGCAGGCCGTCCGAAAATCCGAACGGCGCTAGTGCACTGGGTAGTCCGCCGGAAGGGTGCTCACGGCCCGCACATACTGCGCCCGCTCGAACGCGCCGGGGTCCGCGCTCTTGAGCTGGCTCATGCTGCCGCGCATCTGCGCGACGGATTCGTACTCGTGCTCGATGAGCCACTTACGCATGTCCGCCTCCACCGTGCGGATGTGATTGATGCCGTACTTGAACAGCGCCGATGCCATCATCGTGACGTTGGCCCCGGCCATCAGCATCTTGATGGCGTCCTCACCACTGTGGATACCCGTCGTCGCTGCCAGGTCCAGGTTCAGCCGGCCATACAGTATCGCGATCCACGTCAGCGGCAGGCGCATCTCCGGCGGCGTGCTCAGCAGAATCTTCCGCTCGACTTCCAAATCCTCGATGTTGAGGTCTGGCTGGTAGAAGCGGTTGAATAGCACCAGCCCATTCACACGGTTGATTTCGAACTGCTTGGCGGTGTGCGCCATGTTGCTGAAAAACGGGCTGAGCTTCACCGCGATCGGAATCTTGATCGTCTCGCGCACCGAGCGCGCGATTTCGAAGTAGTTCCACTCGACGATCTTGCCGGGTGTGTCCATATCTGTGGGGATGTTGTAGATGTTCAGTTCCAGCGCGTCGGCCCCGGCTTCTTCGATTTGCTTGGCGAAACTCGTCCAACCGCCCATCGAGGAGCCGTTAAGGCTGGCGATAATCGGCACATCGACGGCCTCCTTCGCCGCGCGGATGTGCTCTAGGTAGCCATCCGGGCCAGTGTCGAAGTCGTCTGGCTCGGGGAAGTACGATAGCGCTTCGGCGAAGCTCTCGGTGCCGTACGTCAGGTGATAGTCCAGTTCGTGCTGCTCGGTGACAAGCTGCTCCTCGAACAGCGAGTGCAGCACGATGGCTGATGCGCCGGCATCGGCCATTTTGCGGACGTTGTCCAGGTCTTCTTGCATGGGCGAAGCCGACACGACCAACGGTGTGCGCAGGTTCAGGCCCAGGTATGTTGTGCTCAGGTCAACCATGGTTATACCTCCTCTGTGGTGGTGGTTTCGGTCGGCCCAGCTTCTTGCGGAGCGCCATTGCTGGCCCCATTGCCATCGAACCCGCGCGATGCCAGATACTTGTACATCGCCCAGCGATAGTCGCTGTCTTCCTGGGCCGCGTCGGCGAGGGCCTTCGCGACGTCCGGCTTGCTCTTCGTCAACATCTTGAAGCGGTTCTCAAGGTACATATATTGCTTCACCGGGAGCTTCGGCGCGCGGCTGTCCAGCATCAATGGGTTCTCGTGCTCGTTTTCGCGCATGGGGTTATACCGATACAACATCCACGCGCCGCTATCGACTGCCGCCTTTTGATTTTGCATTGAGGTGCGCATGTCGATGCCGTGTGCGATACACGTGCTGTACGCAATAATCAGCGATGGCCCGTCGTATGCTTCAGCTTCGAGGAAGGCGCGAAGGGTATGCTCGTCCTTCGCGCCCATCGCCACACTGGCGACGTACACGTTGCCATAGCTCATCGCCATCAGTCCGAGGTCCTTCATCCGAGAAGGACTCCCACCGGCTCCGAACATCGCGACGGCGCCGCGCGCCCTG
>CAYSVE010000266.1:0-7723 GCA_964434365.1 uncultured Anaerolineaceae bacterium
AGCAATGTGCCGCTGATGACAATTTCCGTGTCGTCTTCCCAGATGACCTGGCAAGTAAGCAGGTTGGTGTAGCTTACGCTGCGAAGGCCCTTTGCCTGCATCACGCGGATGCCGCGTTCGGCAGCAAGTACGGGCGCATTGATGTAACTCACACTCTCGCTGAGCACCGGCGTGAGGATGCCCTTCAAGATGGCGACCGTCAGGGGTTTGATCATGTCTTGCATGTCGTCGCCGGTGCATTCTACGGCGACGGTCCGAATCGGGCTGCGGGTGAGGGCTTGCTGCACCTTCCCGATGCGCTCACCGAGCGCGAGGTAGGGCCGTAGTTGTTCGAAGGCCATACCTGGCACGAATGGCATATTCACCGCGTTGCGGTAGTCCACGCCACGCAGGGCGTCGAGCACCTGAAGCACGATCTGCCGAGACAAATCCCCAGCTGCCTCTTTCGTGTTGTCACCGATGTGTGGCGTGTGAATCACATGCTCCATACCGACCAGTGGGCTGGTGTATGGTGGCTCCTCGGGGTACACATCCACGGCAACGCCCGCCAACCGGCGGTCCTTCAGCGCCTCGGCGACGGCCATTTCGTCCCACACATGGCCGCTCGCTGTGTTGATGAGGTGCGCGCCGGGCTTCATCTGCGCAACACGCGCTTCGTCGAATAGGCCATGGGTTTCGCGCGTCGCGGGGATGTGCAGGCTTACATAATCGCTACGATTGAGCAACTCCTTCAACCCCACGAGCGTCACCCGCAGGTCCGATACCTGCTCCTCGGCGATGTAGGGGTCGTAGGCGAGTACCGTCATCCCGAAGGCGGCAGCCCGCCCGGCTACGACCCGCCCGACGCGCCCCAGCCCAACGAGGCCGAGTGTTTTTTCGGCGAGTTGGGTGCCCATCTGCTGCTTGCGGTCCAGCAACCACCAGCCCTCCCGCATGCTGTTGTGTACGACTGTGAGGCGGCGGGCGAGGGCCAACATCAACAGGATGGCGTGCTCGCCGGCGGCGACAGCGCTGGTACCGGGTGTATTCGTGATGAGCACACCGCGCTCGGTCGCCGCGTCGATGTCGATGCCATCGAGGTCGGCCCCTATACGACCAATCACACGGAGTTCCGGCGCGCGCTCCAGCAAACCCCGGTCGATAACGACATCATCACGCGCGATGAGAGCGTGCCCTTCGGGAATTTCTGCCTGAATTGTGCGCGTGCGCGGGGTGATGTCGTGCAGGTCCACATCGGTAGCATCGTGCAAAATTTGCATCGCCTCATCGGTGAGGTCCGCGCTGACGAGTACGCGCCACGTCGTCAAGCCAGGCACTCCTTCAGTTTGACCAGTACCGCATGCAGGTCGTTGTAAACCAGTGGCGTGATTTCGCCGAAGGCGTCTGCTGGGGTATGGAAGGTGTCCGGCACCGCGAAGCAGGTCATACCGGCGGCAACGGCAGCGCGGGCACCGTTGCGGCTATCCTCGAAGGTAATGCACTGCGTTGGGTCCACGCCGAGCTTGTCGGCGGCGAATAGATAGACGTCTGGGTCGGGCTTGCCGTGGGGCACATGCTCTGCGGAACAGCGAACCGTGAAAAACGCCGCCCAGCCGGGTACGGCGTTCACGGTGGCGTCGATAATGGCGACGGGCGAACTCGATGCGATGGCGTGTGGATACCCCTTTTCCTTCACCCAGTCGATCATCGCCTGCGCACCCGGCATTGGGGTGGATTCCGTGGCGATGCGAGCCGTCATCCGCGCGATGAGGTCATCGTAGAGCGTTTGCCAGTCTACATCGAGATTGTAGTCCACACGCAGTGCTTCGACGTATTTGCGCGTGTCTAGCCCAACGTTTTGACCCTGAATTCCTGGGTCGTAAGTTGCGCCATACGCCGCGAGCAGGTTCGTCTCGACGATTTGCCACAATTTTTCGGAATCCACGAGGGTGCCGTCCATGTCGAAGATGATAGCCTCGGGTGGGCAGGGGATCATGCGAACTCCTCAGTTAGTGCGTTTTCGAAATCTGGGTTGTTGAAGATCATATCGCCCCGACGCAGTTGTGCCAGGCCGCGGTCGAACACTTTTTGGTGGGGTGTGCCCTGCAATCGCTGGTAGCCAGTGGACCCAGCCGCGAGTGCAAGCACCTGCGCCAGCGAGTTCACCGTGATGAACAGCGGGGCCTCCTGTTGAACGCGCTCGCGGGCAACCACACCGCCAAACCCAACGAACAGGTCGACATGGCTAGCAGTGGCGAGGTCGCTTGCCCCATCCCCGATGAATAGCCGCTTGCCGTGGATGTCGCCTGCAAGTTGGTCAACGATGTCCGGTTTACCGCTGGAGATTGTGAGCGGGCCTTCGAAGTAATCGAGGTACTTCTGGCGCGCTAACTCACCAGAGTCGTAGTAGCGCCACCATTCGCCGCTGAGGGCATCGAATTCCAGTTCGACGGCGCGCACACGCTCGGGTGCCACCCCC
Organism: uncultured Anaerolineaceae bacterium; assembly: GCA_964434365.1. GTDB lineage: Bacteria > Chloroflexota > Anaerolineae > Aggregatilineales > Phototrophicaceae > CAYSVE01. The sequence goes on from CAYSVE010000266.1 coordinate 2,459, forward strand.
AACCGTCGCCCAAAGCCTCGCACCGGTTCGGCGAGGCCACCGCTTACGATAAAGACGTGCTTGCCAAGGGCGTGCAACGCGGCGATAACGGCCTCGGCGTCTGGAACGGTGGTTTCCCAGTAGCGTTCTTCCACCTCTTTAAGTTGGTGGCGGGTAGGATTGATGGCGCGCAGGCGTTCGCCATACACCTCGCGCAAGTCCAGTTCACCGTCCATGGCCTTGTTGGTCAGCTCGGCAATTTCGGCTTCCTTGCCCGCGAGTTTGGCAAGTTCGTCGATTCCTTCGATGGTCGAAAGCGTGCTGTCGCAGTCGAAAAAGATGAGATCAAAGCTCGTCCAGCGGAAGTCGGTCATTGGCACTCCCCGGTTATAAAAACGACGATCGATCATAGCGCACGACCGCGCGTGTGTCACGCTTGATATACCACGGACGTTTATGTTAATCTAATGTTTATTCGATTACAGTGTGTATCCATCGAGAGGGAGGCCCCCTTGGCTCGCAAACCTGCCGACCAATCTGTCAGCCGAGATGAAATCATCGCCGCTGCTGCCGAAGTCCTCAAGCAGAAGGGCTACGAGGCAACTACGATGAAGGATATTGCCTCGGCGGTGGACCTCACCGCGGCGAGCCTGTACCACCACTTCAAGAACAAGAATGCGCTTCTGCTGGCGGTCCTCGAAGGGGGTATGGATTTTGCCATCGGCCGTATGGAACCACTGGCCTACGCCGATGCCCCCGTCGAAGATCGCCTGCGCGAGATGATTCGTGAGCACGTGATTTGCCTCACAGAGTTTACGGCCGTCGGTGCAGCCATGGTCTTCGAGATCGGCGCGCTCATCGGTGTGCGCGAACCGTTAGGCGAGGGCAAACGCGTCAACCGTCAGCGCGAGGCGTTTATCGAGCGACGCCAGGCGTTTATCGACCGGCGTGACTTCTTCGAGCAGATGTTCCGCGATGTGGTGACCGAGGGGGTCGAAAAAGGGCACTTTCGCCCGGTGGATGTGGGTATCTTCGTGAAAACGATGCTGGGTGCGCACAACTGGGTCGGTGTGTGGTATCGCGATGATGGCCGCCTCACAGGGGAGCAAATCGCCGATGCGATGGCCGATACCTTTCTACGTTCTTTGCAGCCCTAACGGGCACTTATTGGAGCAATAATGACAACTTATTCGATTCGCAAAGCGGCGGTCATCGGTGCCGGGACGATGGGCAGCGGGATCGCAGGGTTGCTCGCGGGCGTCGGGGTGCCGACGACCCTGCTGGATATTCCCGCACCGGAGACAGCCCCCGGTGACGCAGCCAAAGCGCGCAACGCCTTCGCACTGCGCGGGCTAGAGCGGCTGAAGAAAAGCCGCCCGCCGGAACTGATGCTCAGCGAGGACCTCGACCTCATCACGGTTGGTAACACCGAAGATGACCTCGACGTGCTAAGTAATGTCGATTGGATCATCGAGGTGGTCGTCGAAAAGCTCGATATCAAGCAGGCATTGATGGCCCGGTTGCTGGAAGTCGCCAAGCCGAGCACGATCATTTCCACGAATACCTCCGGCCTGCCGATTCATCAAATTGCCGAAGGCCTGGGCGACGACTTCACGCGGCGGTTTATGGGCACGCACTTCTTCAACCCGCCGCGTTACCTGCGCCTTCTAGAACTCATCCCCCACCCCAAAACGGACCCAGCGGCTATCGACGCGATGCGCGAGTTCGTGACGGTGCGGCTCGGCAAGGGCGTCGTTATCGCGAAGGACGAGCCGAACTTCATTGGCAATCGCTTCATGTCGATGACGCTTTCGCAGGTGTTGAACGATGCCTACGATAACGGTTTCACGGTCGAGGAAGTGGACAACCTCACCGGCCCACTCATTGGCCGCCCGAAAACGGCCACCTTCCGCTTAAGCGACCTCATCGGCAACGATGTCGTCGTTCATGTTGGGCGCAACCTATACCCTGCCATCCCGAACGACCCGGACCGCGAGGTGCTCCAACATGAGGGTGTGAACGCGGTCTTTGATAAAATGCTGGCCGAAGGGTGGCTCGGCAACAAGAGCGGGCAGGGCTTCTACAAAACGGTTCGTGGCGATGACGGCAGCAAAGTATTCTGGCCGCTGAACCTGCAAACCCTCGACTACGATGAACCGCAGAAGGTGCGCTTCGAGAGCGTGGGCAAGCATCGCAAAGTGGCCGATACCGGTGAGCGCGTCCGCCTGATGATGAACGAGTATGACCGGGCGGGCCAATTCCTATGGCGGCACCATGCGTTTTACCTCACGTACGCCGCGAAGCGCGTGCCCGAGGTCACCGAGACGATTGTCAACGTGGATAATGCGCAGAAGTGGGGCTTTGCCCACGAGCTTGGCCCGTTCGAAATATGGGACGCCATCGGCGTCGCCGAAACCGTGCCGCAGTTCGAGGAGGCTGGGTACGACGTTGCCGATTGGGTCAAGACGATGCTGGAAAGTGGTAAACCGACTTTCTACCAGCGCGACGAAAACGGTAAAGTCACGGGTTACTACAGCCCGCAGATTGGCGACTACGCGCCGCTAGAGCGCGATCCGCGCGAGTTAGAAATCGCGAACTACATCGCCGATAACTGCGTTGTGGAGCGGAACGCGGGCGCGAATATCATCGATATGGGCGATGGCGTCGCGTTGCTGGAGATGACCACCGACAACAGCGTCATCGATGGCGATTTCGTCGAGATGGGCTTTCGGGCAGCAGAGATGCTCAACGAGGGCCGCTTTGAGGCGCTGGTGGTTAGCCACGATGGCGTACGATTTAGCATCGGTGCGAATCTGATGCTGGTCATCATGGGCGTGCAGAGTGGTCAACTCGATGATGTACATCGACTGGTAAAGGGGCTTCAGGATTTGACGCTCGCATGGCGCTTTGCCGACTGCCCCGTTGTGACCGCGCCCTTCAATATGGCGTTGGGCGGCGGTACCGAACTTCTCATGGCGAACGATGTGGCCGTCGCGCACGGCGAACTGTATGCCGGGCTGGTCGAGTTCGGGGTAGGGATAATCCCGGCAGGTAGTGGTACGAAGGAATTGATGCGACGCGTCATCAACCCGGTGATGCGCACCAAGAACGCCGACCCGCTGCCACACATCCAAAAACTGTTCGAGCAAATTGCGTTTGCGAAAGTCAGCGGTAGCGCGAAGGAAGCCGTCGAGATGGGCATCCTAGGCCCTACCGACCGCATCGTGATGAACCGTGACCATCTGCTATCCGAAGCGAAACGAACAGCGCAGTTCCTTGCTCCGGGGTATGTGCCACCACAGCCAGGAAAAGTCTACGCGGCGGGAGAGGAAGTTTACTCTGCGCTGCTAATCGCCATCGATGGGCTTGTACGAGGGCAATATGCCACCGAACACGATGCACTCATCGCGCAGAAGCTTGCTTATGTGATGACCGGCGGCGCGCTCACCGAACCGGCCTGGGTCGATGAACATGTCATCCTCGACCTGGAGCGTGAGGTGTTCGTGGAACTCGCGCAGCATCCCAAGTCGCTCGAACGGATGATGCACATGTTGCAGACGAACAAACCGCTGCGCAATTGATGGCACCTTTGAAAATGAAGATCGACAGAATGATGAGGTTTAACGACCATGCGTGAAGCAGTTGTTGTAGCCGCGACCCGAACCGCTGTCGGCAAGGCGAAGCGTGGAACGACCAAGGCCGTGCGGGCCGATGAGATGGCCGCTGCTGTTATCGAAGCACTGATGAAGCAGATCAATGGCAAACTCGACCCCATGGAAATCGACGATGTACTCATTGGCTGTGCAATGCCCGAGGGCGAACAGGGTCTCAATTTCGCCCGTGCGATTGCCCTGCGGGCAGGGCTTCCGGTGGATGTGCCTGCTGCAACGGTCAATCGCTTCTGCTCTAGCGGTTTGCAGACGATCGCACAGGCCGCCGAGCGCATTATCGCGAACGGGGCAGACGTCGTGATTGCAGGTGGTGCCGAAACGATGAGCCATGTGCCCATGACCGGGTTCCACATTAGCCCGAACCCGACGATGGCCGCCAGCTACCCCGAAGTGTACATGAGCATGGGCCTCACGGCGGAGCAAGTCGCGACCGAGTTCGACGTGACGCGCCAGGATATGGACGCGTACGCGTATAGGAGCCACATGCGGGCTGCCGCCGCCCAGGACAAAGGCATCTTCGAAGCCGAAATCACCCCCCTCGAATACGAGGTAACAGCGATCGAGGTGGGCAAGCCGGTGACGCACACCCACATCTTCGACACGGATGAGCACCTACGCCGCGAAACGTCGGTGGAGGCTCTTGGCAAGCTTAAGCCGGTGTTCAAGCAAGGGGGCAGCGTGACGGCAGGGAATTCCAGCCCACTCAGCGATGGTGCGGCGGGTGTCATTCTCATGGAGGCGGCTACGGCGGCGCGTCTTGGCCTCGACCCAATGGCGCGCTTCGTAGGCTACAACGTCGCTGGGGTGCGCCCAGAAATCATGGGCGTCGGGCCGATCAACGCGGTGCCACGTGTACTCAAGCGCGCCGGGCTATCGATGGGTGACATCGACCTTATCGAGTTCAACGAGGCATTTGCGGCCCAAACCCTCGCGGTGATGCGCGAACTGGAGTTCGACCCGGAAATTACGAATGTCAACGGGGGTGCGATTGCGCTGGGGCATCCGTTGGGGTGTACCGGTGCTAAGTTGACGGCCCAACTACTGAACGAGATGAAACGCCGCGACAGCAAGTACGGCCTTGTGACCATGTGCATCGGGGGTGGGCAGGGCGCCGCCGGGGTCTTCGAGAACCTGAACTAGCTGTAGACGTGAAATAAAGTTCTCCCATGTTAAATAAAGATGTCCCACGTGAAATAAAGATGTCCCATGTGGGGCATCTTTGCGGCTGGCGTGAAATAAAGATGTCCCACGACCTGATAAACAGGTTCACACTACGCATAATACATAGCAACACAACTCTCCCACTCAGGCATCGGTGGATAACATGTACACCAACTCCTCTACGAGCTTCATGATCTCTGGTGTTTGTATCTTGGTGTTTAGCCCTGCACGCTTAATAAACTGCCACTTCGTTGGGTTGGTTCGCTCACTTCTGTACAGATCACGTATCCAGTAGATACGTCGGATTGCGAACTGCTCATGTGTCTCCGCTATCAACTGCACTAATTCGGCTGTTCCAGGTAGTTTTTTGATATCACGTGGCAAAGTTCCATCTGCCAGACCAATTGCTTTTCCCAAGGCATTGCAAGTGACCCGCCGAGGCTTCCCATCTTTG
>CAYSVE010000267.1:0-7722 GCA_964434365.1 uncultured Anaerolineaceae bacterium
CGGCTTATGCGCGCTCGTCGGTTAGACTTTGCGCTGCAATAGATTCTTCAAGGAGACCTTTGCCGATGAAACACCACTTGCTTTTGATCCTCTTGTTAACGCTGGCTGTGGGCACGGCGAGTGCCCAGGACGCCCCCACGCTGGGGTCGGTCGTCGATACCCAGTTCATCACCCCCTTCACCGTGGAACAGTCCACCGAGTTGATCCTCGACTTTTACCCCTCTACCAACTTCGTCGAGCCACAGTTCGATGTCGACTCGTACATCATCACCCTCATCACCACCAATGTCGACGGTACGCCCGTCGAGACGGATGCGCGCCTGTATGTGCCGCGCAGCGATACCCCAGCCGCCCTCCCCATCTACGTGGTAGGCCCCGGCACCACCGGCCTTGCCGACCGCTGCTCTGCGCTGTTGGAGCAGCCCGACGTGGCGGACTGGGGGCAGTTCGAGCGCTACTTGCAGACCTTCGCCTCGCAGGGCTACATCACCATCATGGCGGACTACGTCGGCTTCAAAGACCCCGACGTGCTGCAACCCTACTACGTGAGCGACATGCAGGGCCAGGTGGCGCTAGACGCGGCCCGCGCAGTGTTCGAAGTGTACGACCGTAGGCTCATCGACACGGCCAACGGCCAACCCTTCGACGCGGTGTTCGTGGGCGGTTACTCGCAGGGCGGGCAAACGGTCTTCGCCGCGCGCGACATCCAGCAGGACTACGCGCCAGAGGTGCCCCTGGCGGGCGTCATCGGCATTGGCAGTGTGACGGACCAGATCAACCATATGATTACCCGGCCAGAGTTCGCGGGCTTCCGTTGGGTGGCCTGGGAGCAGTTCTACGGCCCAGAACAGGTAGACTACTCCGTGATCTTCAACGATCTGTTTTTGCCGACGATCTTCAATAGCTCCACCACGCTGTGCCTGCGCGAGGCCTTCGCGCTCTACAGCGACAACCCGCGCGATGTGTACCGCGAGGCCTTCGCCGATGCGCTGCTGGCTGGCACGCTAGAGAGCGACTTCCCGCAAATTTATGACTTGCTGGTCGCGAATAGCCCCGGCTTCACGGCAAGCGATGTGCCCGCGCTCATCGTGCAGGGCACCGAGGATGCCACCATCGGCCCGGAGGCGATGGCCGAGTTTGTGACGCGCTACTGCGCCATCGAGGGCAATGTGCTCACCTACAACGAGTACATCAGCACGACGCACTTCAACAGCCGCGAGGTGAGCTATCTCGACACGCTCAACTGGATGGCGAACATCCTCCAGGGCAACGAAGTCCCGAATAGCTGCGGCGATTTCGTCGGGCAGTAGGTAGGCTATGGGTGGGGTTGCGCCCCACCCACCCCCTGGCCTGTGGCGATGAACCCCAAACGCACATTCAATGCACGGCATATCATGGTGCGATACTGGCCGGTGGCGTACGTCGCGGTCATCTGGATTGTCTTCACCGTTGGGCGGCATCCCTTTGCGCCGACATGGTGGCTCATGCCGTCGACTTATGGGGCGCTGGCGCTCGTGGTGGGCTTGCCGTTCGTGTGGTACCGCTTCGGGAAGACGGATCAGGTGGTGCCGTTGGTGTTGATTACAGCCCTCACACTCGGCTATGGGGTGTTCCAGTGGGTTACTGGCCCCGCTAGCGCCCATCGACTGGAGACGCTACGGCACAACGGCACGTACTACCGCACGACCGTGATAACCTGGACCTGGGATGGCAGATGGGACGTGAGTGTCGACGCGTGTCGATCGTTCGGCCTACGTTGCCAGAGAACGAACGTTGCCCCACTGCCGACCGAGATCGAAACCCCGCAACCCGAAGACTATCGCGCGACCATGCTATTCGATGAGGAGGAGCGTTTGCACATTTGCCTGTTTGCCCACGGTGACATCACGCTCTACCACGATGCACTAAACCTGTGGGACTCCCCACGGAACGTCGAACCAACGCATCCGCTGTGCAACCCATAATCACATCCCGCACCCAACGAATCAACCGTTGTACAATAGCGCTATCGCAACACGAGGACAGCCCATGACGACTGAGCAACAAACCATCACTGTCGATGCGTTTTTCGAAATCGCCGCGCTGCCGGAGAACGAAAACGCGCGCCTGGAACTTGAGGGCGGAGTGATCATTCACATGGCACCAAGCAGACCCGAAAACACCGTCACTGCCATGCGCATCGGTTACTTTTTGAATGCCTTCGTGCTACCTAAAGACCTGGGCTATGTCACCGGGTCCGATGGTGGTTTTGTGCTCGCGGAGGGTCGTATTCGGCAGCCGGATGTCGGGTATATCAGCAAGGCGCGTGCGCCCGAATTACCGGAGCGCTTCGAGCTTGCGCCAGACCTTGCAGTGGAGGTCGTCTCGGCGGATGAGGACGTGTTCAAGAAGACGCGGGACCACCTGAGCGCAGGCGCAAAATTGGTGTGGGCCATTTACCCCGATGAAAAGACCGTGTATGTATTCCGCAGCCGTAACGGTGAGGTCATCGGTACGCCATTCACCATAGGCGACACACTCCATGGTGAGGATGTGCTGCCGGGCTTTTCGCTGCCAGTTGCCGATATTTTCCCCGGCTGACAACACTCCGCATGGCCTCATCCCCCCTCAGCGGCTAACATAGCCTCCATTCCTGAACTTTTTCGACAAGACCAGGCGAAACCATGACCGAACAACCTTTTGAGGCCTACGAAACGCGCTGGGAACCCAACCGTGTGGAGTGGGACCGTGTGGAAAAGGCCCGCGAACTCGAAAACCGTGATGTGACGATGTATCCTCGGCAGGTGACGCGCACCCACACCTGCGCCGAGGCCATCGCGGCCTACCTTGCCTTCGCAGCCAACGGGGCCGACGGCGACGCCCCCACCGTCACCGTGGTGGGGCGCATCCGCCGCTTGAATGTGAAGGGCAAGGTGTCCTTCGTACACATCGAGGACGAAACCGGGCGTGTGCAGTTGTTTTTGCGCATCAACGAGCTAGGTGAGGATGTCTATGCCCTGCTGAAGGACAAGCTTGTCGACCTCGATGATTTTGTGCAGGCCACCGGCCCGATGATGACCACCAAAACCGGCGAGATCAGCGTGCAACCGAAGGAACTTGTGCTGCTGGCGAAGTCGCTGAGTCCGTTGCCGGTCGTCAAGGAAGTGACGCACGACGACGGCACGGTGACGGAGTACGGCGAATTCAGCAACGTGGAGATGCGCTATCGTCAGCGCTACGCCGACCTCGCCGTGAACAAGGACGTGCGCGAGGTGTTTCGCAAGCGCGCGCGGACGATCAACGCGCTGCGCGACTTTTTGGACGACGAGGGCTTCCTCGAAGTGGAAACGCCGATTCTGCAACCGCTATACGGTGGCGCAGCGGCGCGCCCGTTCGTGACGCACCACAACCAGCTCAAGCAGGATTTGTACCTGCGCATTAGCTTCGAGTTGTACCTGAAGCGCCTGCTCGTGGGCGGGTTGGATGCCGTGTACGAAATTGGCCGCGACTTCCGCAACGAGGGCGTGAGCCACAAGCACAACCCGGAGTTCACGCAGATCGAGTTCTACAAGGCATACATCGACTACAACGGCGTCGCCGATCTGGTCGAGCGGATGGTGGCCCAGGCTGCACAGCGCGTGACGGGCGGTACCGTCGTGGAATACCAGGGCGAAACGCTCGATTTAACGCCGCCGTGGAAGCGGGTCAAACTGCGCGATGCCATCATCGAGGGGGGCGGCATCGACTACATGGAATACCAGGATGCCGAGAGCCTGACGAAGGCGATCCGCGATAAGGGCGACAAAATCGCGGATAACCTCACGTGGGGTCGCCTCGTCGACCATATGTTGAGCGAATACGTGGAGCCGAACCTGCGCCAGCCGACGTTTTTGATGGACTACCCGCGCGACATCTCGCCGTTTGCCAAGCGCGTCGACTATGACGATTTCCATGTGGAGCGCTTCGAGATTTTCATGGCAGGCATGGAGATGGGCAACGCCTTCACCGAACTGAACGACCCGCGCGACCAGGAACAGCGCTTTTTGGATATGGCGCGGCTGTATCGCGAGGGCGACGACGAGGAAACGCCGCTCGATGAGGATTACTTGCGCGCGATGCGCTATGGTATGCCGCCCAACGGCGGCTTCGGCATGGGTGTGGACCGGCTGGTGATGATTCTGACGAATCAGCGGAACATCCGCGACGTGTTGCTCTTCCCGCTCCTACGCCCGGAGGGGTAAGGTGAGCCGCGACTACACGGTTTACTACAGCTTCGGTGGGGGCTGGTTGCCGCCGCGCTTTGCCCAACAGGCCCAAACCGGGCGCGGATACCCCGCCCAGCGCATCGAATTTGCGTCTAGCGGGGCCGGTGTGCGGACGGTCGGCAAGCGCGGGCTGGTGGTCGGCACCGAAGGCCACGCCATCGTCGATGAAGACGTAAGCCACGGCTACGAAAGTGCCCTCGGCCTGGGGTACCAACTGGTTAACCTGGGGTACCTCTTCAGGGTGCGGGGTGTGCGTGTATACCCGGTGTTCGGAGTTGGCGCACTCGGCTACGCGCTGAACATTACCGACCGCGCGAACACCAACCGCGCTGAGGTTCGGCTATCGCGCAGCAGTTTTCTGCTGAACCTCGGCCTTGGCGCCGAGCTACAAATCGGCGGGCGTTACGGCATCACGATCGGTTTGCGAGCGGGGTATATCATCGCGCCCTTTGCTCGCCGCGAGGGCATACGTGGGCCATACGTGCGGCTGGTGTTCGGCGGGCATGTCGGCCAGGTCGAGCGTTAAGGCGCAAACCCCAGCCGATTCAGCAGGCGCACGACGGCGGTGTTGTAGCCCTCGGCGCTTTCTTCGGGCACGCGAATGGCATTGCGCGCGGCGAGTTCGAGCGGGTAGTGCTCATCGGGTTCGAAATTGCCGTACCACACCGGGATCACGTTAAGCGCGTTTTGTGCCAGTGCCCACATAATTTCCTGCTGCATATACGATGAGTCGAGCGTACCGGGGCCGATGAGGCACACACAGTGCTCGCTCACTTGCAGCAGGTCTTCGAGTTGTGCGTGGATGGAGTCGCCGGGGTTTTTGTTGATATCCAGAAATGGATTTTTGACCCCCGCCAATTGCAACCGCGCGACGATCAACAGCGCCAGGGCACTGCCTTGTTTGCGGTCGTAGCTGACGAAAACACGCGGTGTTTTCGCGGGGGCCTTCAGCAGGTCGAAGGCCTTTTCCGTCAGCAGGCCGGTCATGTGGCGGCCATCGTGCTGCTGGTTGAGGTACCCGAAAGCCACCAACAAGTGCACCGACGGTAGTGCCCGGTCCCAGCGCGCGCTGTAGGTTTGCCACATCGATTGTGTTTCGCGGCGGGGGAAGCCGAAGTGACTGCACTCGATGAGCACGCGCGGTGGCCACAAGTTGTTGACCGCCCCCCACGCGAGGTCGCGGGCCATGCGATGCACCGATGCCACCGGGTCGTGGGGGAGCGGTTCTTCTAGCGGGTTATGGATGAGTAGGTCAGACATAAGCTCGCGATGATAACGTGTGAATGCACAGCCTATTATGCTGACCCGCGCCACGCAAGTGCAAACGTGGCGCGGGCAAAAATCAGCCGCAAGCCGCCTCGCCCTCAAAGCCCGCCGGGCTCCACACAGGCGGCACGCTCCCAAACATGCCCAACACCTGCGAGGCCTCGGTGGACGTTTCCGTCAACACGATGTCGTAGCCGCTGCGGAAGGCCAACCACGCGCCATCGGCACTAAAGCGTGGGTAGTCCGCCGGGGTGTTGAGCAGGCTTTGCGTGTACGGCGCAGCGTCGGCGTCGGCATTGCCGACCAACGGAATTTGCCACAGACGCGCATCGCCCTCGCCGCGGAAGTCGCGGGCGGCGGCGACCATCGCGCTGCCATCGGGCAACCATGTGAGGTCGAGGGTTTGGTTCCAACGAGAGCTGAGTTGCGTAGGGATGGCCTCCGGCACCGAGGCAATCATCCAGAACTGATTATCGCCGGGCTGCGGCGAGTACACGAAGCCGACAAGGCTGCCATCGGGCGACCAGCGCGGCACAGCGGCACTCCCCACATCGAAAAACGTCAGTTGGTCTTTCAGTGCACCATCGAGGCTCACCAGCCAGATGTCGGCCTCGCGGAGCAGCGGGCCGGGCGGTGCGTCGACCGGGGTTGGGGCCGCCGTCGCGTAGATGTCGGCCCCGGCGGCACGCAGTTCGTACGAGACGTACGCGAGGCGTGTGCCATCGGGCGACCAGCGCGGGGTGTGCTCGTCGCCGCTCACACTGTAGAACGTTGGCTCGCCGCCACTAGAAAGCACCCACGCGATTCGCGACTCACGGCCATCGTTGGTCGTCCGCGAGAGTGTGAGCGCGATACGCGTACCATCGGGCGACCAATCCGGTTCCCAGGCGCTCCAATCGCCTTCGGGCAAAGCGCTTGTATCGAGGAGCGCGCGCGCATCGGTACCATCGAGGCGCACCGAGTAGAGTTCGGTCGTATCGCCCTGTTGCAGGGTGTAGAGTACCCGGCAGCCATCCGGGGAAAAATCCCAGGGGTGATAGACCCCTGGGCCAAGTGTCAGTTCGCGTGTGCGCCCGCTGCCCACATCGTAAAACAGAAGGCCATCGCCCGCTGCGGTGGATGTCACCAACAGCGGGCCTTCGAACGGCAGGTAAACCGGGTTTAGCTGGAAGACCTGGAGTAGCAGGCTAATCGATAACCGGGAAAGCAACGCCAGCAGGGTTCCGAACAACGCCTTCCTCCGCGCTTACCCAGCCAGAAACGATGCGCCCATCGGCACAAATGCCATCGATGAGGTACCAATCCTCGAAGTCGTCGCGCCCGGTGATGACATGCTCCAAGGCAGACAGTTCGCACAACACCCCGCCACCGAGCGTGGGGGCGTCACGCAGGTCGCGCGGGAGGAAGGTGAGGAAGGTCGGCAGTGTGAACGCACCACCCGCTTCCAACACCGGCACATCCGTGAGGTCGCCGCGCAGCAGCAGGAATTCATCCTTCACCCAGCCACGAATTTCGCCGACCTGTACAAACCACCATGTGAAGTCATCGTTGCGGCCCAACACCACGAGGCGCGTCCCACCGTCGATGACCGCCACGACGCTGTAGCGCGGGCTATCGCCGCTGCGCATGTACAGGTTATCGATGTTGACGATGCCATACCCACGGAGTTGTTCCACGGCACTGTTGTTGTTGCGCGGCACGGGGATAGGTTGGTTCGGTAGCACCGCTGGCGACACTGTGAATGGCCCGTCGAGGTTGATAGCCCCGGTTGCGTCGCGGATGGGGTCGGTGGGCGGGGTGCTCTCGACGCCACGGTCAAGTCCAGTGCAAGTACCCAGGTAACGCGCAACCTCTTGCTCGACCTCGCCGTTACCGCTCAGGCTCACAATCGCCAGCGTAAGGGGGTTTGCCGATGGACGGCCTGTCCAGGCGTAGACCTGGCCCGGGTTAAATGTCACACGCGTGCCCACAAGCGCGCTGTCGGTCACGGCGGTGTAGATGGTGCTGCCGGTGCCATCGCTGGCGCTCACCACGAACGCCTCGCGCTCCTGGCCCGTGTTATCGCGGTCGAGCACGAGCGACCCACCCAACGCAGAAAAACCGGTACAGTCGATTGCAAAACTGAGTCTATCGATTTCGGCGGCGTGTAGCGCCGGCACCATCATCAACATGAGGGCTAAACATGTCATCGCTAGATGCAAAGGGGGAGCGG
>CAYSVE010000268.1:0-3282 GCA_964434365.1 uncultured Anaerolineaceae bacterium
CCGAAGCGATTTTCGACGATGCTGCGGCAAAGGCTGGGGCGCGCCCGTTCGTGGTCGTGCATTTGCCCGAGCTTGCCTCCCTGGGAATGCTCAACGTGGGCGACAACCTGCCATATCAACCCCTGCTCGATGCGCTAAACAGCCGCTACGCGGTGCTGTCGCCGCACGTGGTGCTCACCGAGGAGCCGTTTTACTGGATGCCGGGCGGGCACTACAGCCCCTACGCCAACCAACAGGTGGGCGAGTGGCTGGCGGGGCACCTCATCGCCTGCCTGACGGACGAAAGTTGCCTGCCGCCACGCTTTGATAGTAGTGAGGCCTACCTGCAATGAGAACGGCACAACATCGGCGCGAATGGCTCGTCAACTTGCTGCTGGTTGTGGGGTCGCTCGTGCTCATCCTGGCCCTGCTCGAAGCCTGGGTTCGCCTTAACGGCGAGTGGCAGAACGGCGTATTCCGCTTTGGGGGCATCGCGATGCCCCCGCTACCGATTCCCATCGAGCAGACCACCGCCACCATCGCGCGCTATCAACGCGACCCGGCCTTGTCGCGCTTTGCCTACGACGCCCAATTCGGGTGGCGCTACACACCCAACTTCCGCAGCCCGACGATTCCGCACCTCACAAATTCCGTGGGCATGCGCACCTTCGACGAATACGACAACGACCCTGCCGCCGACACGGTGCGAATCGCAATTTTCGGCGATTCGTTCGTCGCCGCCTCGGAGGTGCCCTACACCGACGGCTGGCCGCATCTGCTGGAGGGCGCGCTGAACGACGCGGGACTCCGCGCGGAGGTGTTGAACTTCGGCGTGGGCGGCTATGGGGTCGACCAGGCACAGTTGATGTTCCAGAGCACGGAATACGCGCCGGACATCGTGGTGTTCGGCCTGCAACCGATGAACATTATCCGCAACACGAACCTGTTCCGCCCGCTGATGTACAAAGGCACGGCGATTCCGTTTTCGAAGCCGCGCTACCTCGTCGATGATGCCGGGGCGCTCATGCTCATCAACCAGCCGACCGTGCCGGGCGACGAGATCATCCCGACGCTGGAAGGGTTTCACAATCACCCGCTGGCACCCTACGAGACCTACTACAACCCGCCGCACTGGACCGACCACTGGAAGTCGTTCGTGGTGGCGCGGCAGCGAATCCAGAACGCGCCCGATGCCTACGCGCGCGACTTCGCGGGGGATTTCGAAGCCCGGCCAGAAGCCTTACCGCTCGCCGAGGCCATCTACGACCTTGCCGCCGAAACCACCGGGGAGCGTCCATTCATCATCGTGCACCTGCCATCGACCATCATACTGAGCTACATGCAGGGAGACACCCCGCCACCGCATGCGCCACTGCTCAGCACACTCGATGCGCGCTACACCCTGCTCGACCCATCGACCGAACTGCTGACGGTGCCAGCCGCCAAGCGATGGATGCCCGCCGGGCACTACACCCCCGCCGCGAATGCTGTCGTCGCAGAGGTGATGGCCCAGCACCTTATCGCCTGCCTGACGGACGAAACCTGTTTGCCACCGCGCTTTACCAGTCGCGAGGACTACGCCACATGAACTCATTCGAAAAGCTGCTGCACACACTGGTGAGCACCCCCAGCCCATCGCACGAGGAGGCCGCCGCCGTCGATGCCCTCATCGTATGGATGGACGCCAGCGGCTACGACGCCGCCTTCCGCGATGCGGCGGGCAACGCGGTCGGCACGAAGGGGAACGGCCCGGTGGAGGTGGTGCTGCTCGGCCACATCGATACCTTCCCCGGCGCGCCGCCCGTGAAAGTCGACGGGGGTAAGTTGTACGGGCGCGGCTCAGTCGATGCAAAAGGGCCGCTCGCGACTTTTGCCGCCGCCGGTGCCAACGTCGAGGTGCCGGATGGTGTGCGGTTGGTGGTCATCGGCGCGGTGGAGGAAGAAGCCGCCACGAGCGCGGGGGCGCACTTCGCCGCGACACAGTACACACCCGCCGCGTGCATCATCGGCGAGCCGTCGAATTGGGACCGGGTAACGCTCGGCTACAAGGGTCGCCTGCTGCTGGAATGGGCCTACGAGGGCGCGATGGCCCACAGCGCCGGGCCTCAGCCTACCGCCGCCGAACGTGCCTTCGGCTACTGGGAGGATGTACAGGCCTTCGCCCACGGCTTTAATACGGACCGCGAATCGCTGTTCGCCCGCCTCGACGCGTCCATCCGCGACATCAACACGGCGTACACCGAAGGCGGCACCCACGAACGCGCAAAAATGACCGTCGGCTTTCGGCTGCCGCCGACCCTCAAACCCGCCGACCTCGCGCGCCAACTTCAGCCGGAAAACGGCGCGACGGTGCGCGTCTTCGGCACCGAGGACGCCTATGCTGCCGACAAAAGCAACGCCGTCGCGCGGGCACTGCGGGGGGCCATCCGCGAGGCGGGCGGCAAACCGCGCTTCGTTTACAAAACCGGCACCAGCGATATGAATGTGGTCGGCCCGCGCTGGAACTGCCCCATCGTGGCCTACGGGCCGGGCGACAGCGCGCTCGACCACACACCCGACGAACACATCGATCTCGACGAATATCTGCGCGCCGTCGATGTGCTCACGCGCGCGTTGCAACGCCTATTGACTGAACTTAAGGACACCCAATAGTGTTTAACAACCCAACCCAAATTCGACACGCCTACCACATCATCGATTCCACGCTGCGCGAGGGCGAGCAGTTCCAGGGGGCGCACTTCGGCAGCACCGATAAGTTGGAAATCGCCCACGCGCTCGATGCCTTCGGTGTGGAGTATATGGAACTCACGACGCCGGTTGCCAGCCCGCAAAGCGCCACCGACCTGCGCCAAATCGCCGATATGCCGCGCAACTTTCGGTTGCTCACGCACATTCGCGCGCGCATGGAGGAGGCCCAGCTCGCGGTCGACTGTGGCGTCGACGGTGTCGATATTTACATCGGCACCTCGGCGTATATGCGCCAGTACAGCCACGGACGCAGCCTCACGCAGGTGATCGAAGCGGGCCAGAAAATCGTAAGCTGGCTGAAGGCACAGGGTATCGAAACGCGCTTCAGCACCGAGGACACCTTCCGCAGCAACCTCGCCGATGTGTTTACCGTTTACCGCGCGATGGACCTCGCCGGGGTAGACCGCGTCGGCATCGCCGATACGGTCGGCGTGGCCGACCCACTGCGCACCTACAACCTCGTGCGCAGCCTGCGCGATTGCGTCGAATGCGACATCGAGTTCCACGGCCACAACGACAGTGCAAGCGCCGTCGCGAATGCGGTGTGCGCGCTGC
>CAYSVE010000268.1:3292-7721 GCA_964434365.1 uncultured Anaerolineaceae bacterium
TGGTCAAAAGGTGAACTTCAAGGGACCGGACCACGACCGGGGCCACCCACGTCGACACGACCGTGCTCGGCATCGGCGAGCGCAACGGCATCACCGCGATGGGCGCGCTCATCGCGCGGTTGTATACGCTGGATAAGGTACTCGTGGAGAAGTACGACTTGCACGCGCTCGCCGATTTACAGCGCCTTGTCGCGCACAAGGTCGGCGTGGATGTGCCCTTCAACACACCGGTGACGGGTGCTGTGGCCTTTCATCACAAGGCGGGGGTGCACACCAAGGCCGTGCTAAACAACCCCACCACCTACGAGGCCATAAACCCGGCAGACTTCGGCGTTTCGCGTACGCTCGATGTCGCGCATCGGTTGGTGGGGTGGAACGCCGTCCGTGACCGGGCAGCGACGCTGGGCCTCGCGCTGGACGAAGCGGCCCTACGTGCTGCGACCGCGCGCATCAAAGCGCTGGCCGACGAACGGCGGTTGACTATTGCAGATGTCGACGGCGTGTTACACGACGCCGCCCCGGTTTAGCTCGCAACTACGGCGACGGTCCGCACCACGCGGCGAATATATGGGTTTTCGAGGAGCCGCAAGCGACGTGTGTTGCCGTCGCGATGCAGCAAGATGTCGTATATACAGATGTGGCGGGTGGAGGGCAATCCACGCTCGTGCGTTTGCACGTCTATAATTTGCCAGCCGTCCGCCAGCACATTTTGCAGGATGTGGCCCCCGGCATAGGGCTGGGACTGTGGGCAGTAGTGCTGAATCTTGCGGATATTACGGTGCATGTGGTGTGGCCCCAACTATTTTAACAGTACAGGTGCAATAAGCATTTTCCATTAACGTCGGCCAGGGCATGGGTGCTGCAAAACTTTAGTTCGAAAAACTGGCCTTGCCTTATAAATATAGTAAACCCAAACGCCAGTCTGTAACACGAACCACAGTCATCGTTAATGGATGACCGGTGTCACATCTCGGGTGACGGGTATCACACCAACCCTTCCTTTATATTATTTTAATTGTTCTTTACGTCACTGACACCGTGTTAGGGGGATAATAGGATTGTGCCGCTAGAGGGGACATCGACCGATGGGAGCCACCTTCACTGAAAAAATCCTGGCGAGTAAGGCCGGGCGCAAAACCGTACAACCCGGTGATGTGCTCGACATCGAGCCAGATGTGGTGCTTAGCCACGACAACACCGCCGCAATCGCGAAAATCTTCGAGCAGTTACCGTTCGACCATGTGAAATACCCGGAGCGGCTCGCCATTACGCTGGACCACGCCGCGCCACCGCCCACCCCACGCCACGCCGAAATCCATGCGACAGTGCGGCAGTTCATTCACGAGCATAACATCAGCCGCTTCTTCGATGTCGGGCGTGGCATCTGCCATCAGGTATTGTGCGAGGAGGGCATCGTGGGGCCGGGCAGCGTGCTCCTCGGGGCCGATAGCCACAGCCCGCACTGCGGTTGGTTGGGGGCATTTGGGGCGGGCATCGGGCGCACAGAGGTCGCGGCGCTGTGGGCCACGGGCGAGCTGTGGCTGCGCGTGCCCGAGACGATGCGTGTCACGATGACGGGTCGCCTCGCGCCGGGTGTGATGTCCAAGGACTTTACGCTCAGCCTTATCGGCTATCTGTCGTCCGACGGCGCAACTTACATGGCGGTCGAGTTCGACGGGCCAGGGATCAAAACGCTATCCGCCGAGAGCCGCATGGTGCTCACCAACATGATGGCGGAAATGGGCGCGAAAAACGCCTACATCGCCCCCGACGCCACGACATGGCGCTGGATCGAAAGCCACCTGCGCCGCGTGTACCAAACGACCCCCGACGCCGCCGACGAGCGCCTGGCGATGTTCCGCCGTAATGCGGTTTACCCCGACCCCGACGCCACGTACGCGGTCGAGCACCACATCGACCTCAGCGCGATCGAGCCGGTGGTGGCCTGCCCCCACACCGTCGATAACGTCGTCCCGGTAAGCCACATCGCGGGCACTCGTATCGAGGGGGGGTTCATCGGCACATGCACCAACGGTCGCCTGGAAGACATCGCCGAGGCCGCGAATGTAGTGCGTGGGAAGCGCCTCAACGCCCGCCTGATTATCGTCCCGGCGTCGTCGCAGGTGATGCGCGACGCCGCTGCCGCCGGTTACATGACGGACCTCATCAACGCTGGGGCGACCTTCGGCACACCGGGGTGCGGGCCGTGCATGGGCAACCACATGGGGGTGTTGGCCCCCGGCGAAGTGTGCATCAGCAGCAGCAACCGCAACTTCCAGGGGCGCATGGGCCAACCCGACGCCGAAATCTACCTTGCGAACCCGGCAGTCGTCGCCGCAAGCGCCCTGACCGGCCAAATCGTCCACCCGGCAGATATTCTGGAGATTTACCCATGACCGAAACCCAGCATCGTGTGTGGCGCTACGGCGATAACGTGAACACCGACGTGATATTCCCGGGCAAGTACACCTACACCCTGCGCGAAACCAGCGAACTGCGCAGCCACGCCCTCGAAGACATCGACCCGCAGTTTGCGCAGCGTGCCCAACCCGGCGATGTAATCGTCGCCGGGCGCAATTGGGGGAACGGCAGCAGCCGCGAACAGGCCGTGACTGCGCTAGTGGCGCTCGGCATCCATGCAGTGATTGCGGTGTCGTTCGCGCGGATTTACTACCGCAACGCGATCAACAGCGGCCTGCTCGTCATCGAATGCCCCGAAGCCGTGCCGCACATCCACACGGGCGACACCATCGCGTTGGATGCGGCAGCCTGCACCCTCACCTGCCGGGGCGGCACCTTTAGCTACCCGACGTTCCCGCCCTCGGTGCGGGCCATCGTGGAGGCGGGCGGGCTTATCCCGTATTTGCAGGGGCGCAAAGGGTAAGCTACCCCTGGGGTGAGGTTCCCCTCACCCTTGCCCTTTTCGGAGGGTCTCCATCTCTTCGAGCACGCCTTCCGACTCCTGGCTGGCATATACCCCCACCAACCGCGAAATGAGAATGGTCGTATACAGCACGCCGATGACCGCCTGGGCGCTCGCCAACGAACGCGCCCACATCGTCACCGGGAGGACATCGCCGTAGCCGAGCGTCGTGAGGGTCGCCAAACTGTAGTACACGAGGCTCTGCCACGGGAACACCGCATCGGGGCTAGCTTGTGCATCGGCAAAGGCGGAGTGCCCATTGACGTGAACAGATAACGAATCGACAACACCATACACGGTTACAAATATCGCGCCGATGAGCAAGTACACGGCGACTGCCGCATAGATGACGTTGCGATCGACCACCTTAGACGTAAAAATGAATGCCGTTAGTATGCGGGCGACCATGATGAGGCATGCACCTAGCACAACATAGGTCACCAACTGCACAGTCCACAGGTCGGACGCAAACGCGTACGCCCCACCAGCGAAGAACCACAGCACACCCAGGGCGATCAGCGTTCGAAACTCCCACACCGAGCGCCGCGCGATGAATATGCCAGCGATAATTAAAAACTGATACAACAGTTGATACGTCAGCAGAAGCGATAACCGCTCGCCGTCGGCGATGGGATACACCACCAGAATGACGACCAACAATATGAGAACATACACAATTTTGTTCTTCTCGTGTGTTTTGAGCATGGGTGTCCTCTTAGTAGTTTGTGGATGCCTGCATTGTACTGAGGCCTACCAAATTGGGCACTGCCCGTAAGAAAAGGTTAGGCTGGGGTCATCAAGGGAATACCCGAATTTTTTCTGATGGGATGTATCGAGAGGAAAACTTATGCCCGTCGTCCATGTGAAGCAAACCAGCCTCACCACCACCGAAGGCACTGCCCGCGATCACACCGTTCTTGTCGACCGGCCCGAGGCCAAAGGCGGCACCGACGCGGGCATGATGGGCGGCGAAATGCTGCTCGTTGCGCTTGGGGGCTGCTTCATGAGCAACCTGCTAGAGGCCGTGCGCACGCGCGACCTGGGCGAACAAATTAAGGACATCGCCATCGAAATCGACGGGACGCTGGCCCAAAACCCCAGCCGCTACGAATCTATCGCGATGAACATCACCGCGAACTTTGCTGACGCCGCCGAATTCGAGAAGCTGGTGCAAATATCGGAGCGCAGTTGCATCGTCGCCAACTCGCTGCGCGGCAGCGTGGGCCTCGCGTTCAGCATCGCCCCGGCGGGCGAACCGGCGTAGGGGGCATCAGGCCTTCAGGCCTGGCACATTCCGCACGAGTTGTTCGCGCGTTTTGCTTGTGTACCACTGCTTCGCGACCCGCGCGGTCGACCGGGCCAGCGCGTAATTCACCGCAAAGGCGATGACCGCGCCCACAAATGGAATAAGCTTAGACAGGCTCTTGCCGACCACGCGCGGCAAGTACCTCCGCACGAGTACCCATGAATACTTGCATAGCTCCGTAGTGCCCGTCATCACGGCGT
>CAYSVE010000269.1:0-7696 GCA_964434365.1 uncultured Anaerolineaceae bacterium
TTTCTCTATCAGTCATTACAACTCATGTCGAGTTCGTCAACTTCCGATATTCAACACCCTTTTGGGCATACCGTATAGGTCCAATCGCCTATTTTGATGCACTTTTAACAAATTTTGATCGCGACACATAATCCAGCTATAAAATACCTATGTATTATAAAACAACGGAAAGATAAGTACTAGCTCTAGCCTTGTTACAGTAGCGGCCTTAACAAAAAATCCACATTCTAACCATTGCAACTGCAAAAGTGCGGGTTACACTCCGTGAGTATCGAGGAATCGAAAACGTTTCGATCGCATCGCCGATCGTGTAAGGGCCGACCGTCGCGTCGGCTTGTGTGTCTCTACAAACTGGTCCTGGTATAGTTAGCACAGCGTTCAACGCACAGCAATGAGGTTTGCATCATTATGTCCATCGAAGAACGCAACTTTCGTAACCTCGTGTGGGATGTCGCCTGGTTCGGTGTCTCCTGGGTGACCATCAGCCGCTTCCTATCGGTGTATGCCATTCGCCTGGGGGCCGGGCCTGAGGTCGTCGGCTGGTTGACGGCTGGCCCGGCTATCGCCATGGTCCTCTCGTCTTTCGTGAGTGTGCGCTGGCGGCGGCGCTTCAGCGATAGCGTAAAAGCGATCTTCTGGCCTACCCTTGGCTTCAGGATGGTGCCGCTGCTGCTCGCGATGACGCCGTTTTTGCCCGCCCCATGGCAACCGCTGTGGCTCGTCTTCTCGGTGACGGCGCCAGGGTTGATGCAGGGCATCTCCGATATTATGTTCCTGTCGCTGCTGCGTGAAACCATGACCGACGACCGGATGCCCGCGCTGTTGGGTCGGCGCGGCGTGGCCCTGAACACCACGCTCGTGGTGTGCGCGCTGGCTTTCGGCATCTGGTTGGAGTGGGCACCTTTCCCGTTCAACTATCAGGTGATGTTCCTGGTTGCATTCTTCGGGCTGCTCATGAGCATGTGGCACGTGATGAAGGTGAAGCCTATCGCCCCGGTGGAAGCCCCCAAAACGCCGCAACCCCATGCACGCCCGTGGGGCGAAAAGCGCTTCCAGCATGTGATGGTACTGGCCGGGGCGGTTTATGGCTCGTTCGTGGGGCTAGTGCCCATCATCACCTTGCGGCTCGTCGATGACATGGGCGCGACGGAGGGCTTCATGGCCGCCTTCGGCATGGTAGAACTGACGGCGGCGGGCGCAGTCGCGGCGATCTTCACGCGGCTTGTGGCGCGCTTCGGTATCCGCAATGTGTTGGGCCTGGGCGCGGTTTCCAGCGCGCTTGCCGCCGCCACCGTCGCCTTTGCGCCGACATTAGCCCCCACCCTCGTAGCGGGCGCGCTCACGGGTATCGGCTTTACGTTGATGGACATGGGGATGATCGGCTATGTGAGCGAGAACACGCCCGTGGGGGATGCTGCCCCCTACATGCGCACCTTCTTGCAAGTCGCATGGATCGCGGTGTTCATCGGCCCTATCCTCACGACACAGCTAATGGCGTCTGGCATCCCCACAGTGAGTGTGTTGCTCGGTGGTGCGGTGATTCGGCTGCTGGTAGCGGCGCTGGCCATACAGGCCCCGGCCCGCCGGTTGGCGCTATCGCGCTAGCGCAGCACGAGGGTTTCGAAGTAAATGCGCCGGGCACGCTGCCAATCGATTTTGGTGGCTTTGCCCTGCGCGGCCTTATGGGCCAGCGCGATGTACGTCTGGCGGAGTTCGTAGTCGTTGCGTAGGCGGGTGGTGGTCGGCAGGTTTTGGCCGAGGGCAATCGCGCTCTCGAACAGCGGTTGGGCCTCTTGTTCCCCACGCGCCCGGGCGACAAGCCCCGCCTCGTGCACCATCGCGATGACCTGGAAGGTCGCGTTATTTAACGACTGGCCCACCTGCGCCGCACGCTGGCACGCCGCCACAGCCAGCTTGGCATCGCCGCTGTTGCGGGCCGCCTCGCCGATTGCCAACTCGCACAACACCAGCCGCTCGCGGTGGCCAGCCTGCGCGTACAGCGTGCGGGCCGCCTGGAAGTGCTCGAGGCTTTTCTCGTAGTGGCCCTTACCCACCAGCAGCCAGCCTAATGTGTACTCCACGCTACCCCGGTTGGTGATGCTGCCACTTTGCACAGCCTCTTTAAGCATAAGCGCCAAAATGCGCAGCGCGTTCTTGGACTTCAGTTCCTTCTCCGTCCACCCGCGCAGAACTTCCGTACACCGCATTTCGAAGGTGTCCAGCGGTTTTGTGAATCGGTTTTGCACCATGTTATGCCTGTATGAATTGCATCAAGCGAAATTATACCTGTGGGCTTACATTATAGCAAAAGGCATCTATCCGAATGCTTTGCGCGCATAACGTTATCAGTTATTGTGGCACTTACCTCTGGGAAAATGGTCCTTGCTCAGGCGAACGGTTCATCGATGCGGGCCGTGCCCCCGGCCAGCACCCGCACCGTTGCCAGCGGCGTCTTCACGGTGTAAAGCGACACGGTTTGCAGCAGCGCCCTCCGTATCTCGAAGTCATCGAGGGCGGCGGCGGGCACCACATATTTCAGCAGCCCAAGGGCTTCATCCTGCGGCGCGATGACGAACCCCGCCCCCTCCCACGTCATTGGCCCGTCGTAGTAGCCTACATCGCTGAAGAGCAGGTATTTCGGCGGCGTGCCATCGCGCAGGGCACGCACATACAACCGCGAGAGTCGGCTTTCGTAGCGGTGGATGTTGCAGCGGTACGTTTCGGGTTGTTGTAAGCCGAAAATCACCGTTGGGCTGCGGATGAGTAGTAGCGCTTGACGAATTCATCCTCTGGCATGGAGTACGGCTCGCCCATCCCACCGATGCACAACCAGGCCCCCGCCGGGATCTCGACCGGCTGTGGGCTTTCGATAGACTGCACGAAGATCGGCCTTTTCAGCCGCGCGGCCCACACCCCGGCGATTTTGTAGTACGGCTTGCAGCCGAAGCTCATCAGGCGCTTTTGGGGCGGTGTCGGCGACCACTGCGGGAACTCCCAATCGCGGTAGTCGTTCGTGAAGATGTCCATCCGCACCGGCCAGTGCTCGTACGCCGTCAGCGAATCGTGGACGACCTCGCCGGGGTTGTAGCACATCATGTGCTTGCTGCCGATGGACAGCGTCTCGTAGTCGGTATCCACCTCGGCCCCGACGTTGATAGGATGAGCCATAATCAGGTTGGGGCGGCGGTTGTACTTGCGGAAGCCCGCCTGCATCAGTTGTTCTTCGGTCCACTCGCGTTGGCGTAGTACCTTCATCGTTATTTCGTGTCCGTTATCCAATCCCATCGAACATCGCCCGTAGCAGCGTCTGGCGCTCGCTCGTCATAATGGCGTGTAGTGCCGCCTGCGCGGCAGGGTTATCCCCCTCGGCGATAGCCCCCAGCAACGGCTGGTGCGCGTCTAACGCGCGGATTTGGTCTGGCATGGGGCGGGGCGCGCGCACGAGACGCATCGTCTCTAGCAGGCGAGCCTGGTTCAGCAACCGTTGAAGCAGCGCTGCGGTTTGCTTCTGGCCACAGGCCCGGCCAATCGTCGCATGGAAGCCGAAAATCGCATCGACAGCGCGCACCAACGCGCCGATGCGCACCGCGCTGTAGGCGTCGTTGAGGTGCGCCTCTAGCGTGCCCAGGTGACGTTTGGCCCGCCCCACCAGGTAGCCCACCGCCACCCCCTCGATAGCCTCCAACAAGCGGTAGACCTCACCGGCCTCGGCCCGGTTGAAGCTGCGCACGAAGGCCCCACGCCGCGCAATTTTAATCGTCCAGCCGTCGCGCTCCAGCAGGGCCAGCGCATCGCGGACGGTGTTCTGGCTCACGTCGAGTTCGGCAGCAAGGGCGCTTTCCACAAGGCGTTCGCCTGGCAAAACAAACCCCTCCAGTATGCGCGCCAACAACACCTCGGCGATGGTTTCGCTCCGCGTTTTACTATCCATAGCATTTTATGCCGTGCTTCTGAACATAATCGATATAAGTTCCAAACGCGGCCTGAAAAACTTCATACGAGGGGAACCCAAACCGCGCCCAATCCGCCGCGGTCGGTGAGCTTGCGCACCACCTGCCCGGTCGCATCCATCATATATAGTTCGTCGCGCCCGCTTTCGTCGCTGCTAAACACCAGCATCGAGCCGTTCGGGCTAAATGCCACCCCGGTTTCGTAGCCGGGGCCATCGTACAGTTCCTCGCGCCGCCCGCCGTTGGCGTCCATCACATAGATGGCCGCCGCGCCCGCGCCATCGGTGCAAAAGGCGAGCCGCTCACCGTCGGGCGAGGGGGCCGGGCAACGGTCGCGGAGGGTGTTGTCCGTGAGGTAATCGACCGCGCCCGTGCCCACATCCACCACGCCGATTTCCCAGGTGCGGCTGTCCGCCGGGTCGCCATCGACAAAAACCAGCGTGCTGCCCAGCCAACGCGGCGACGTGCTGCGGGTGGGCGTTTCGGCGATGCGTTGCAGGTCGGTGCCATCGCCGCGCACACGGAACAGGTCTGGGGTGCCGTTGCGGCGCACATCGCTGCTGAAAACCACCCACTCGCCGTCGGGGGACCACGTCGGTGTGCTGTCGACCACGCCGTTGTTCGTCAGGCGCGTGAGGTTACCGCCGTCGATGTCCATCGCGTAAATTTCCCAGTTGCCGTCGCGGTCGCTGGCGAAGGCCACCCGCGCCCCATCGGCAGTGATGGCGGGTGAGCGATTGTTGCCCGCCGCGCGCGTGAGGCGCCGCTCTGCGCCCGTTTCGATGTTCAGGCGGTAGAGGTCGGCACCTCGGTAAAACACAAGTTCCACGGCGTCGGGCACATCGCTGAGGTCCACTGGCGTCGGGGTCGGCACGGCGTCGGCGACGAGGCGGGGTGCAGCGGCAGCGTCGCCCCCCGGTTGCACCGGCGGTGTAATCGCCGAGCCGCTGTTGTCGATCTCGGCGCTGGTGGGTGCGGGGGCGGGTTCGTCGAGAATATCGTTGAAGTTGCTGATGAGCACCGCTACCGCCACGATGAGCAGCGTGAGCAAGCCACAGCCAATCAACGCGCCGATGGCGACGTTCATCCACAGTGGGCTGGGGCCGCTGCGACCGCGTTTTTTGCGCGGTTGCCTGCCGCCGATACTCTGCGGCGCGGGTTGTACCCGCACCAGGCTTGCCGGGTTGCGCGACGGCGGCACCGCGTAGGCCGGGGGCGGCGGTGTCATCTGCGGCGGCTGCGAAGGCTGTTCGGCGGGCTTCAGCTTGCGCGAGTCGATGGCCGGTTCGGTATCCGGCGTCAGCGAGGGCCGCGCGTTGAGGGCCGTTTCCAGCGCCGCAGACATCTCGCGGGCAGTGGCGTAGCGCTGGTCTGGTTTTTTGGCAATTGCCTTGTAGATGACCTGTTCGACAGCAGCGGGCAGCGCCGGGTTGATCTGGCGTGGCGCAGGCGGTTGGGCCGTCACTTGCAGCACAGCGACACCGTAGGGCGTATCGGCATTGAAGGGACGATACCCGGTCGTCATCTCGAAGAGCATGATGCCCAGCGAATACAGGTCACTGCGGTTGTCCAGTTGGCGGCCCTGCGCCTGCTCTGGGCTCATGTATGCAGGTGTGCCCACAACACCCTGCGTGGTGATGCTCGTGCCGGCACCCGGCTCGCCCAGAATACGCGCGATGCCGAAATCGACCAGGAAGGCGTCGCCACCTTCGTCGAGCAGCACATTACTCGGCTTCAGGTCGCGGTGGAGGATGTTTTTGCTGTGGGCGTGGTCTAGCGCAGGTGCGATTTGCCCCACAATCTCCACGATTTTTTCCAGGGGCAGCGGGCCACTGCCCAGCATCTCGTCGACGGAGCCGCCGGTTAGGCGACGCATAACGATGTAGGGCTGGCCGTTGTACTCGCCGTAGTCGTACACCGGGACGATACCCCGATGCTCCAACTGGCTAACGATGGCCACCTCGCGGGTAAAGCGCTGAATATACGTCGGGTCGTCGAGGTACTGGCGCGGGAGCACCTTCACGGCGACGGTGCGATCCATCGAAATCTGGCGTGCGCGGTAGACAGTCGCCATACCGCCGTGGCCGATGACATCCTGCATCTCGTAGCCGCCGATGATCTTCCCGAGTAGACTTTCGCTCATAGTGCCCCTGTTTGCCGTAGCGCATGTGGCCTCATTATAGTGCGCCACGCCCGAAGGTGCGAAACGAAGTGGCCACGTGTTACATCAACCGCAACCCCGTCGGCTGCGGACATGCTTCTGTCATAGAGCGAGCCGTATGGCCGTATGGAGGAACACCCGTGTGTGCGCCCGTTGGTTTATACGAGTGGATTTCGCGAATAACAGCGCGAAGATGTTTTTCGGGGCAACGGGGCGGGGTAAGCATCGCTTAAGGACAGGCCTTGTGCAATTTGTGAACCTCAGTGAGGGCAAGCCTAATACTGTGCCACAAGCCCTTCGAGGTACGCGCGGTCCGTCGCGGAGAGGGGGAGTTGCCGCGCCTTGGCCTCCGGCGCGAGGGGGCCATCGTACACGCTCAGCAGCCACGCCTCCGCGACGTGCTCGGGCGTCGTGCGGTAGCGGAGGGCAATCGCCGTCAACCGCTCGCGGAGCGCGTCCGTCCCGCGCCCCTCAGCATGGAAGGCACGCATCGCCTTTTCCATCGCGGCGCGGTCGCTTTGCCATGCTGCCACCGCCGCGAGCGACGCCTCGGTCGCGATGGTCGTCAGCGCGGCGGCGGCACTGCGCTTCACGTGCTCCGGCTGCGCATCATAGAGCAAATCCGTCAGCGCATCGGTGATGTCCTGCGGCGCAATCCAGCCGAGTATAGTCGCGGCGTCAGCGCTCACCGCTGCATCGTGGTGCGACACATGCGCCAACAACAGCGGCACCGCATCGGCCCCACGCCGGCTCAACTCGGCCATGAGGTCGTCGCGGCGGGCGCGCATCGGCGGCGTGGCCTTGGCATGGGCCATCACCACCGCGACGAGTTTGCTCATCAGCAAACCGACGGATTTGTCGGTCAGGTTGTCCACGGCTTAGCGCCGGTCGACGATTTGATGGATGTTGCTGGGGTTCCCGGCGCTGTCCGTTTCTTCGTATTCGAAGGCCAGCCCGCGCGTCGCGAACTTCTCGAAGAACTCTTCCCACAGCAGTGGGGTAAGCGGTTCCTCGCCGATGTAGCCGGGGAAGCCGATGCGCAACGCGCCCACCGTCTCGCCCTCGCTCACCTCAGCGGCGAACCCGCTCCGACGCTCCACCCACGCGACAATTGCGTCACTATCGGTCGTGATGGGCATCAGTAGTCATCCTCGTCATCGAGGTCGTCGTCGTCGTCGTCCCAGTCGTCATCCTCGTCCTCGTCCTCATCGTCGAAGTCGTCGTCGAAGTCGTCGTCGAAGTCATCATCGAAGTCGTCGTCATCCTCGAAGTCATCGTCCTCGTCGTCGTCGAATTCCTCGTCATCCTCGATGTCGTCGTCGTCGTCATCGTCGCTATGGACCCCAAACATAATGCGCTCGACATCGTCGCGGTCTAGCAGGTCGTCGGAGTTTTGCGGGGAACTCGTGCCGGAGAAATTGAATGCGCTGCCGAACAAGCTGTCATCTTCATCAAACATCATGGGGCACCTCCGTGGCTCTAGGCTGGGCAGTCGCGCCGATTTTAGCACGCCTCCCCCCCGCGTACAGATGCTATTCGGCACTTTCTGTCACGAGATTTAGGAAATGCTTGTGCAAGCGCGTAT